>JAQCIX010000017.1 GCA_027593365.1 Verrucomicrobiota bacterium | reverse complement strand
CTTAGCAACAAGGTAAGTGAGGTTTCCTTTTTTCAGGACAACTTAACATCCGCTACTGGATGTGTTGCAGGAAAGGACAAACCGTGGATCGAACAATACCTAAACGGTTCCGCAAATGAAATTAGAGTAAAAACCGAGACTCTTGATTCAGTCGTCTCAGAGGATAAAACTCCAAGTTTAATAAAGATCGATGTGGAAGGGCATGAAGTTGAAGTTTTGCAAGGTGGGAAAAATACCTTAAGCGAAGTAAAACCGATCCTGATCATTGAATCTTTCCCGCCTAAACAATCCACTGTTATTTCTCTTTTAGACGAACTTGGCTATCGTTACATAGATGCCGACCGACATGCTTCCATGAATCCTAAAACCACCAACCTTTTTGCCTGGCATCCTCAGGGCCCCCTCGATAAAGCCACGATTCAAAAACTAATTACCTGATGCCCCGATGACCAAAGTACCTCTCAGTTTATTTGTTCCCTGTAAAAACGAAGAGGCCAATTTAGCGAGATGCTTGCTGTCCGTACCCTGGGTAGATGAGGTTTTTGTGGTGGATTCGCAGAGCACCGATCGTACCGCAAGCATTGCCGAAGAGCATGGAGCAAAGGTCGTACAATTCGAATACATGGGCGGATGGCCCAAGAAAAAAAACTGGGCATTGGAAAACCTTCCCTTTTCCCATGAATGGGTCTTGATTCTCGATGCCGACGAGTGCCTGCCTCCCGAGGCAGAAGAGGAGGTTCGAAAAATTATCACCAACCTGGATGAGAAGCATGCAGGATACTGGATAAACCGTAGGTACTTCTTTCTGGGCCAACCCTTGAAACATGCTTACTTCCCCAACTGGAACCTTCGGCTGTTTCGGCACAAACTGGGAAGGTACGAAAAAATTACCGATCTTTCCACCGATAGTGGAGATCACGAGATCCACGAACATGTGGTGGTGCAGGGAAGCACTGGTAAATTAACTTCGATCATGGATCACCATGCCTTTCCCTCCATCGATAGCTTTGTGGAAAAGCACAACCGCTACTCCAATTGGGAAGCCATTGTCGAAAGCTCGGCAGAGGATGACGATACGGCTCTGCAGCATGAGGCGGTTAAGGGGAAGCGAAGACTCCGCCGAATCTTCCGAAAACTCCCTTTTCGCCCCACCCTTCGTTTCCTCTATGTTTATTTGTGGCAGGGAGGAATCTTCGATGGTTGGGCGGGCTATGTCTTTGCCCGCCTCCATGCACAATATGAATTTTTATCGCTGGCTAAAGCCCGGGCAATTTCAAGAAGCCGAAAAGAGGCGAGGTAAGGTGCGGGCAGATTTGGATAACTTGTTTCCATCTGCATCCAGCAATAATTCGCAGTGATAAAAAGTTGGACGAACCCAGCCCAAAGCATCCAAAAGCAAGCACTGACGGGCACTGGAAACGAGCAAGTCCTCACCCCGGACCACTTCGGTGATCTGCATCAGGTGATCATCGACCACGGTTGCCAGTTCGTAGGCAGCCACCCCATCCTTTCGCCAAACTAAGAAGTCGGATAAATCTTTTCCCACATGGAAAGATTGTTCGGCTTTTTTTATGTCCGTAAATCCCACCTGATCTCCCCAGTTGGCGCAAAAGCGCCAATTGTATTTCCCCGGGAAATCTTCTGGTAGTTTCTCGGTATAATCTGGGCGAAAATACTCGGGATAAAGATATTCCTTTCCGCTGGAATCTAAGATTCCGGCGGCACTGATTTCCCGACGGGTTTTCAAGCATGGGTAAATACATCCCACTTCGTGCAGAGTCCGCAAAGCATTCAAGTAAAGCTCAGTCCTTCGACTCTGCTGGTACGGTCCAAAGGGACCACCCTTGTCCGGCCCTTCATCCCAGCCCAAACCCATGCCCTGCATATCCTCGATACATGCCTCGGCAAATTCGTCGTTGCAGCGGGCGGGGTCGAGGTCATCCATCCGAAAAACGAGGGTACCTCCGCAGGAGCGAGCCCGATCCCAGGCGGTGCGAAAGGTGCGAACATGGCCTTGGTGAAGAAAACCGGATGGAGTGGGTGCCAATCGCCCACGGTATGCCTGCTTCGCTTTCTCCTCGCTCATTGGTAAAAACTAAGATTTATATGAATTGGTCTATTAAAAGAAGAAGAAAGAAGCACACTGCCCTATTTCCCAATCAAATGTATGAAGTTTAGTGAACTGGGATTAAGCCCACAAATTTTACAAGCTATTGAAGAGCTTGGTTATGAAACCCCCACCCCGATTCAGGAAATGGCAATACCCCCTATCCTTGAAGGAAGGGACCTCGTTGGCTCAGCCCAGACCGGCACAGGTAAAACCGCCGCCTTTGCCCTGCCCTGTATTCATCGATTGGGCAAGCATGGTGCTTGCCGGGCCCTCGCCCTTGCCCCCACCCGTGAACTGGCTATTCAAATTGAAGAAAACTTTAACAAGTACGGAAAATTTCTCGATCTGCGCATGGCCCTGCTTTACGGAGGTGTAAAATACGGCAAACAGCTTGAGCAGCTCAACAACGAACCCGATGTAATTGTTGCCACCCCAGGGCGTTTGCTCGACCACTTGAGCCAGGGGAACCTCAATCTAAAGAAAATTGAAATCCTCATCCTCGATGAAGTGGACCGTATGCTCGATATGGGGTTTATCGAAGATGTAACTAAAATCATCCAAAAAACTCCTCGTTCCCGACAAACCCTTCTTTTTTCCGCCACTATTCCAGATTCGGTTAGGCGTCTTTCCGCATGGGCCCTTAATAACCCAGCAGAAGCAAAGATTGACATTAAGATATCTGCAGCAGACACCGTTAGCCATGCGTTGTATCCTGTGCCCGCTATTCAAAAGTTTGATCTTTTGATTGCCCTTCTTAAACAAATCAAATTCGAAAATTTAATTATCTTTTTCCAAACCCGTAGAGGAACCGACAAAATCAGTCATTGGTTGACTGAGCACGGGCAGGATGTTCGCGTCTTACATTCCGACTTAAAGCAACGCGACCGAATGGGAGCATTGGAAGACTTTAAGCAAGGAAAAGTAAAAATTCTTTGTGCCACGGATGTTGCATCCAGAGGGTTGGATATTTCCAATGTTACCCATGTGATCAACTATGATGTCCCCCAACACTCGGAGGATTATGTTCACCGCATTGGCCGTACAGGACGGGCGCGCACCGAAGGAGAAGCTTTTACCTTGTGCAGACCAGAGGACATTTCTCTTGTGGACTCGATCGAGAAATTGCTTGGGAATCCATTGCCAAGAAAAGTGGTTGAGGGGTTTCCTTACCGCAATGAGCCTGATGGATTAGCTCCCATCGCTCCTTCTGTATCCAAAAAACGAAACCGTGGATTTGGCAGCCAACTAAGCTTTGGTGGGAGACGCCGGCGCTAACGAACCTGAATGACCGGGGTGACCGGTCGGATGAACTGACGGGTTTTACGAATTGGTTTGGAAAGTACATCTGTGGTCGTGCCCACCACCGCTTTTACAGGAACTGTGACTGCTTTGGTCGCCAGACCAATTGGCTTAGTAATTAGGCTCCCACACCCACACAAGCAGGTGGTCGAAAGAATCAGTATTAGGGAGACCAAAACATTCTTGCTCATGCATCTGACAAGTAGTAATCAGCTAGCCTTCGCAATCTAAATCTAGCTTCGCTCCCTTCCTTTAATATTTATATCCTGCCAATTTTCTGATGCCCATGTCTGAAAGTTCATCAATAATCTACTTACTTCCCATTCTTGCCGCCTTGATTGGATGGATTACCAACTACCTGGCGATCAAGATGTTATTTCACCCCCATCAACCCAAAAAGATTTTGGGCCTAACCTTTCAGGGCGTTTTCCCCAAAAGACAGGCACAAATCGCAGAGAAGCTGGGAGATTTGGTGGCCAATGAATTATTTTCAATGCAGGATGTAGCCCAGAAAATTGAAGATTTATCCACTCAACCTGAAGTCTTGGAAGAAGTTGGAAAAAGAATTGAAAAAACGATCCGAGGAAAACTCATATCCGCTTTTCCCATGCTCTCGATGTTTTTGAGTGATGAAATGATTGAAAAGGTAACCAACCTATTTAAAGGGGAACTGGAAGATTTTTTGCGGGTATCCGCCCAAGGACTCGCGGTAAAGATGGAAGATTCTGTCGACATCCAAGGGTTGGTGCGGGAAAAAGTGCAAGCTTTCTCCTCCAATAAAATCGAAGAGTTGCTCCTGAGTTTTATGGAACAGGAATTTCGATTTATTGAAAAAATAGGGGCTGTCCTTGGGTTTTTGATTGGGTGTATTCAAGTCATTTTAGTTACTGCATTCTAATCCAAAGGTGAACTTTTACGGATTGCCAAGAATGGGGTGGAATTCCAATTTTATTGATTGATGAATAACCTGAGCATTCTCGTTTCCCAATTATGGGAAAGTGCCTACCAATTTTGGACCACCCCGGCTGCTCAGATTCAAGCGGGTGCATTGCTTCTATCGATCTTTCTATCTATCCTTTTTGCCAAACGCACCAAGCCCAAGATCCTGAAATTCACCTTGGACCCAACCCGGCCGGCTTGGATGGAGAGAACGGCTCATATTTTCGCCCAGCTTCTTCTACCCCTATTCCTATTGCTCTTTTCTCTGCTGGCCCGTGGGCTACTGACCCGCTTTGAATTTGCGTCGGGTGACCTACTCAATCCTTTCGTGCATGCGACCACGGCATGGCTGATTTATCGATTGGTTGCCGGACTGACCCACAATCAATTCTGGCTAAGACTTGCTGCTGTGCTCGCATTTGGAATCGCTGCACTCCAGAGCTTCGGGCTGCTCGAACCCACTTTTGATTTTCTTGGATCCCTTTCTTTTGCGGTGGGTAAAAGTACTCTTTCTGTCCTCGATTTGGTAAATGGAATTTTTATTCTCCTCTTCCTACTTTGGATGAGCTCTCTCTTGGGAAGTGCTGGGGAATCTCGAATCCGTCAATTGCCGAACCTGCCTCCTTCCCTACAGGTGTTACTCGCCAAAGTCGTACGGGTATTTTTAATCTTTATCAGTTTTCTGGTGGCGATGTCCACCATCGGGCTGGATCTGTCTTCCTTTGCCCTTCTCGGTGGTGCCATTGGTGTGGGGATTGGATTTGGCCTGCAAAAAGTGGTATCCAACTTGGTAAGTGGACTTATCCTTCTTCTCGATCGATCGATCAAACCTGGGGATGTGATTGAAATCGATAATACATACGGCTGGATCAATTCACTTCGTGCCCGATACGCATCGATTATCACTCGCGACGGCAAAGAACACCTCATTCCCAACGAAGACTTGATCACCAACCGGGTGGTCAACTGGTCCTTTAGTGATAAAAATATTCGTGTGCGTGTGCCTGTGGGGATTTCTTACGACTCCGATCCACGTAAAGCGATGGAGCTTTGTGTGGAAGCCGCTCGCTCATCCGGTCGGGTCCTGAACGATCCGGAACCGCGTTGTCTCCTCACCGAGTTTGGGGACAACTCCGTAAATTTAGAATTGAGATTTTGGATCAATGATCCCTCCAACGGGGTGGGTAATGCCAGGAGCGAGGTTTTACTAAGCATTTGGGATAAATTTAAAGAGGCTGGAATATCCATTCCCTTTCCACAGAGAGACCTTCATCTACGTACCTGGCCAGAAGGGTTTTCTAAAACACTGGAAAAGTAGACTAAGTCGTTTACATGGGGCGTAAAATACCGCCGACTCAGCTTGCCTTCCAAGCTTGCCAATAAGCGGGGCTTTCTATTTATTTAAACCCTTTGTCATGACAAACTTAAGTTTCGATTCCGTATCTTTTATTCATGCGCTGGCGATGGCACCTTCTGGCGACCCATCCGCACCCGGAGGTGGACTAATGGGCTTTTTGCCTATGATTTTGATCTTTGTTGCCTTTTGGTTCCTCCTGATTGCACCCCAGAGAAAAAAGCAAAAAGAACACGACAAAATGATTAAAGCCTTGGAAAAAGGGGCCAAGGTCAAGACCGTGGGTGGAATGTTTGGAACCGTCACCGGGGTAAAAGACGATCGTTTTGTGATCCGAATTGCTGAGAATGTAAAAGTTGAGGTCGCGAAGGAAGCAATCTCTGCCAAGTTCGACTAACCTTTTTTTCCATTTCAGGTTTTTAAACCTGAGCATTTCCCCAAACAGCCCACATTAGGATGAACCGATCAAACTCTTGGAAATTAATCTTTACCGCATTATTGACGGCAATCAGTGTCTCATTAATCCTTCCCTTTGAGGATCAGGAACTCGGCGAATATGCACTGACCCAAGTAACGTCTGAAGCCAATGCATCCAATCATGCCGGGCATGAAAAGTTTTCCGAGGTCATCGATAACCTTCGTCTGCAACTCCCAAGCGATCAACCCATCGATTACGCAGCTTTACGGGATTATGGTAAACGTAACCGCTTGGACTACTCCGCTTATTTCAATCCGCCGCAGGGTGTTTTAGGCACGGTAGGATCCCGCATCATACCCATGTTGGTTAAACCGGGAATTCGATCCACTCACATCAAGGATAGGGATAAGAGAAATGATTTAGTTCTTCGTACCCTACTGAAAAAATCTCAGGCTGCGATCAAGAGAGGGCTCGATCTTCGTGGAGGAATCGCGTTCACTATGGAAGCAACTGACCTTAATGTTTCCGCAGATTTAGACCAAGCATCCGGTGCCTCACCGATGGATAAAGTGGTCGAGATCATGAGCGAACGTTTGAATGCCTTTGGGGTCGCAGAAACGGTAGTTCGTAAAAAAGGAGACCGTGCGATTGAGGTACAAATCCCAGACCTGACCACTAAGCAGGACCCTGGCATCATTAATGAATTACAAAAACCTGCGAAGCTCGAATTTCGTATCGTCAACACTAACAGCGAAGCACCCGTGCCTGTTCAGGAAGGCGAGGAGTGGACGGATGAGGAAGGGATTCCCTATGTCGCACTTTTAAGAAGCGACGCTCAACCCAATGAACGCCCGATCTGGGTAAGACGCCTCTGGTCTGCAGATGGTGAAATTATCGCAGAAGCGTACCCCAGGCAGGACCAAATGGGAGGATGGGAAGTTGGTTTGGACTTTACGCCGGAAGGAGGACAAGCCTTTGGCGATCTTACTGGAAGAATTGCAGAAATGGCTGACCTCACTACGGGTATGCCCGGCCGCTTAGCCATTGTCTTGGATGGTCAGCTTGAGAGTGCCCCTTCGGTGAAAGAACGTATTGGGGGTGGCAGTGCGGTGATTACCGGAAACTTTAGCTTCCGGGAAGCTAAGATGCTCTCTGATATTTTGAATAACCCGCTCAAAGTTTCCCTTTCCATTGGAGAACAATATGAAGTCTCCCCCACCCTCGCAGCAGGTGCACTTTCGAGCAGTCTCAATGCCTGTATCCTAGGTGCCGTCCTGGTGATCGCATTTATGATTGTTTGGTACAAGGCAGGTGGCTTAGTTGCTGTGCTTTCCGTGGGTTTGAATGTCTTGCTCGTCATCGCGACCCTATCAGGAATCTTTCAAGCTACTTTTACACTCCCAGGAATGGCTGCCCTTGTTTTAACCATTGGTATGGCTGTGGATGCTAATATCCTAATTTTTGAGAGAATCCGCGAAGAATTAAGATCCGGTAAAAGCACCGAAAATGCCCTGGAAGGCGGTTATGCGAAAGCATTCTCTACTATTATTGATGCGAATCTGACCACATTGATAACCGCATCCATTCTGATCTGGCTTGGTACAGGTCCGGTTAAGGGGTTTGGTATCACCCTGGCGATTGGTATCGCGACCTCTGTATTTTGCGCTCTTTTTGTGAGCCGTTTATTTCTCACCCTCCTGATCAAATCTGGGGTACAAAACTTAATTAGCCTGCAAAAAATCGAGAAAACAGAGCCCAAAACTTCGATTGATTTTCTTAGGTATCGAAAAGGGGCCTTCCTTGTTTCCTGGATCGTGGTCGCGATCGGAATCTTCTCTGTTTATTCCAAGAAAGATACCATCCTGGGTATTGATTTTCGTGGCGGTGAGGAATTAGTTGCCGGATTTACCGAAACCATTGACGCCGGTGAATTAGAACAAACTTTGCAAAGTAACCCTGAGCTTGGGGAAGTCCAGCATGTGTACCGTTCAGAAGTTGGGTCTGGGGAAGGTGCGAGTCGACTGGTTTTACAGACTGAGGAAGGAAAATCCCGTGAAGCCCTTGCCCACCTGCAGAAGAGTTTCCCGGATGCTACTTTAGTCGAGGAAGGTTTGAGCAACATTGGTGGATCTGTAAGCGAACAAATTAAAAGAGATGCCATCATCTCAGTCTCGGTAGCTCTGCTTGGCATACTACTCTATGTGGCTCTCCGGTTTGAAATGGGATATGCAATTGGTGCGGTGGTCGCGACCATCCATGATATTTTAATGACAGTTGGGTTGTTTGTTCTGATTGGATACCTCTCAGATGGTGCTCTCTGCTCAGGACAGTTTACCGCCCCCATGCTCGCATCGATTTTAATGATCGTGGGCTATTCCATCAATGACACCATTGTTGTTTTTGACCGGATCCGGGAGGAATTGGAACTCAACCCGGTAACCAACCTCCGAAAAATCGTGGTTCTTGCAATCAACCGAGTGCTCTCTCGATCGATTCTTACCAGTTTCACCACCCTACTGGCCGCAACCTCTTTATGGATTTTTGGTGCCGGAATCATCAACGACTTCGCTTTTGTGTTTGTAATCGGAATTTTGACCGGAACTTTCTCCTCCATCTTTATCGCGAGTCCAATTTTCTACTTTTGGCACCGCGGAGACCGCAAGCATGTGGAAGAAGGAGAACTGTTGCCCAAGTACGACTGGCAGACATCGAAATAGCCTTTCCCCATCCACAAATCAGTTTCTAACACCAACTCGGTGGGAATGCAGTGGATCGAGAAACACGCAGAGCGTGCCCCCATTGTTCAGCTTCAAAAAGATTTAGGTATTTCATCTTTCTTGGCAAAACTCCTCGTACAACGAGGATTTGTTCGCTCTAAGGAAGCCCAGACCTATCTTAAACCAAAATTAAAGGATTTGGATGATCCATTTGCGATCCAGCATATGGATCTGGCTATATCAAAAATACTGAATACCCGAGATAATCAACAGTCTGTTTTATTACTGGGGGATTACGATGTGGATGGGATCAGTTCGACCGTAATGACCAAGCAAGCTCTGGAATCGATTGGATTGGTTGTAGAAACCGTGATCCCCAAAAGATTGAGCGAGGGTTATGGGTTGACCCGAGAAGCATTGGATCGTGGTCTAAGCCAAGGAAAGTTTGGCTTGGTGATCGCCCTAGATTGTGGAACGAACTCAGTTGAAGAAGCTGATTATCTACACAGCTTGGGAATCGATCTGATTGTGGTTGATCATCACCAACAGAAAGGCGATTCCTTGCCCGATGCGATCCTAATCAACCCCCACCTAACCCCCGACCAAGGAGAGCCTTGGCGGCATCTATGCACCGCTGGACTCTGTTTTAAATTGATTCATGCTTTATACAAACGGGTAAGGGAAATGGAAGCACCAGGTTCAGCTGAATTAACCCCGAGAGATTTTTTACCCCTTTGTGCAATTGGAACGCTCGCTGACTTGGTTCCCTTGCAGGGAGAGAGCCGAATCTTATCTCGTTTTGGGATGTTGCGTCTTTTTATGGATGCATCTCCTGGGCTCCTTGCTCTCTTGAAAGAGTGTGGATTAGTAGAATCTATTGAACCAGAAACAGAGGATATCACTTTCAAGTTAGCCCCAAGAGTCAATGCATGTGGACGGTTAAATGAGCCTGAAACCGCAGTATCCTTACTCCTTGAAAAACAACCAGACAGGTGCCGGTCTTTGGCCCAAAAACTGACTCAATTTAATGAGGAAAGAAAGGGAATCGAAGCCCAGCTCACCATCGATGCCCTCGCCCAGGCAGAAGAGAGTTTTAGTGATTCTCCAGCGGTTATTGTAACGGGAGAGGGAGATGGTTGGCACCCGGGAGTTGTCGGGATTGTTGCTGGAAAACTCGCCAACTCCCTCAACAAACCTTGCCTGGTATTAGCCCGCGGAGAAGGAGATGAATACTGTGGTTCTGGACGAAGCGTAGCGGGAGTAAATCTGGTGGAAATCCTTTCCCAATGCCAGCAAAGATTAACCCATTGGGGAGGTCATCCTGTAGCCGTGGGACTGGGACTTAAAGAAAGTGAACGCGAATCGTTTATCACTGAATTTATGGAGGCAGTTAAAAATTGCACTACATCCACTCCAGAAGAATCTTCGCTAAGTGTGGATACATTTATCGGCCAAGACGAGTTAAGCTATGAGTTGCTGGATGAAATTAATTTACTGGGTCCATTTGGACAGGGAAATGAAGAACCGATTTTAGGAATGAAACAAATTGTCCTCGATTCTCCACCAAGACCCATTGGCAATGGAGAACATTTTCAGTTCTCCATTCGAAATGGATCGGGTTACATCCGTGGTATAGCCTGGCGGATGGGAGACCACATACCACAAGTTGGCCAAAAAATAGATCTTCTCTTTAAGTTAAGGAAAAACTTTTGGAATGGAAGAAGTTCTCTTCAACTTGTGCTTGAGGATTGGAAGCTCAGTTAGCTTACCCTCCCGAAAGGTGGCAGGTCAGGGATTGATCCGTTCTTCCAAATAGGCAACTGCCTCGTCCATCGACATTCTTTGCTGCTCGGTGGTATCCCGATCACGTAAGGTAATAGAGCCATCTCCCTCCAAGGTATCAAAATCCACAGTTAAGGCAAAGGGAACCCCTGCTTCATCGGCTCGGCGATAACGCCGACCAATCGCACCCGATTGATCGTAAGTCACATTCCACTTGCGTTGAAGGCGTTTGTAAAGCCCCTGGGCTTTTTCCACTAATTCAGGCTTATTTTTGACCAACGGGAAAACAGCGGCTTTGAGAGGAGCCACCCGGGGGTGAAATTTCATCACAGTCCGTTTCTCTCCATCGACCTCATCGATTTGATAAGCTGCACAGAGAACCGCAAGAAAAGTACGGTCCACTCCAAGGCTTGGTTCAATCACATGGGGTAAATACCGTTGCTTACTCCCCTCGTCAAAATACTCCAAGCTCTTGCCTGAATGTTCCTGGTGTTGCGTGAGATCAAAATTCCCCCGAGCCGCAATTCCCTCGAGCTCATGTTCGCCAAAGGGAAATTTGAAGGTGATATCTGTACATGCCTGAGCATAGTGAGCTAATTTGTGCTGAGGATGGACTTCCTCCCCGAGCATATCCGAGGTAAGGCCAATCGACTCAAACCAATTCTTTCGTGCGTCGATCCATTCGCGGTGATATTTCGGCCAATGCTCATCCCCGGGTGGGATAAAATATTCGATTTCCATCTGCTCAAACTCCCGGGAACGAAAGATAAAGTTCCTAGGAGTAATCTCATTGCGAAAAGCTTTACCAATCTGTGCGATCCCAAAGGGAACTTTTACCCGGCCGGTATCGACAATATTTTTGAAATTGGCAAAAATACCCTGAGCCGTTTCCGGACGTAAATAACACTTGGAAGAACCATCCCTCAAGGCCCCAACATGGGTCTCGAACATCATATTAAACTCCCGAGGAGGAGTTAAAGAACCAGGCTTACCGGTTGCGGGAGAAGGCACAAGTTGCTGCTCCTCCGCACTCAACTCATCGTAAGGTTGCAATTTTAAAGCATCGAGATTGCCCTGCTTGGCTGCTTTTCTTTTAAGGGATTCTGCTTGCTTGGCTGCTTCCTCTTCCATCGATTCAGATTCGAGTAAGGAAACCCAACCGATCGACTCACCATCTACGGTGACCTGTGCAGCAAAAAGCTGATCGGCCCGGTAGCGCATCTTCGATTCCTTACAGTCCACCATGGGGTCAGTAAATCCATCCACATGTCCCGAAGCTTGCCAGATTCTTGGGTTCATAATGATACTTGAATCAAGCCCAACCATATCATCCCTGCGGCGAACCATGTCTTCCCACCAAGCGTCCTTGATGTTTTTACGCAACTCCACCCCTAGTGGACCGTAATCAAAAAACCCATTTAAACCTCCATAAATCTCGGAGGATTGAAAAACGAAACCACGACGTTTAGACAAAGAAATTATTTCCTCGATTAAGCTATTTTCCTTACTCATATAAAGCACTAGTATTTACTATTCATCTACTAAATGGACAATCTTTTAACCTTCCGTAATTCCTACAAAGTTCAGGTTGACTCCTAGGTGGTAAGAATTTTGAATTCAACCTTGATGGGATTTTCCAATAACAAGCTTACCACCCGTGTGACGGTGTTAGTTCTCTTATCCGCAGCAACCCTGCTTGGCAGTTGTAGCTTAAACCCAAAGAGATACTTTACCAAACAGATCAATTTGGGCGGAGTGCTTACGCATGAGCCTTCCTCTTACACCCCAGTAGAGACAGGAACTTTTCGAGTAAGCTCAGATGAATTGGTAAATCGAAGGCACCACAAAGGAGGAAAAACAAGCCTCCTCTGGGGCTTATTTACTTACACAGATTATTGATTCTAGAGGGGCATACCCCCACCGGATTGGGCATATTATAATAGCAATTGCCAATCAGTAATTAGAATAATTCCATTTTTAACTTGAGAATATTCATCGGTTCTTTAGTTTGAATCTTTGCATGGCTTTTTCCCTCTCCCCATCATCCAAACACACATTCGCACACTCTCTTCGCGAAAAAGGACTACGCCCGACAAAACAGCGTGCCTGCGTCTACGGAGTTATTCTCGACAAAAGAGACCATCCCACTGCAGATGACATTTTTGATCGGGTCAAAAAGCATCTGCCTGGTACTTCCTTTGCAACCGTTTACAATTGCTTAGAGACTTTGGTTGGATGTGGTCTGGTTCGACAGGTTAACATGGACCGCTCCCCTACCCGATACTGCCCAAACCTGACACCTCATGCACACTTCAAGTGCACTCAGACGGGGCAAATTTTTGATGTTCAAATTGATCAGGATACGCTCTCCAAAATGCACGCACTCATCCCCAAGGGTTTTTTGGCCGAAAACATCGATCTGTGCTTCTCCGGAAAAGGAGATTCCTCCACCAATTAATCGAATCTTTCTAACTTTATAAATTGTGAACTCCTTAAAAATTGAAAACCTTCAAGCCTCGATCGAGGATAAAGCGATTTTGCATGGTCTCTCTTTGGAAATACCCAAGGGTGAAGTGCATGCAATCATGGGCCCCAACGGAAGTGGGAAAAGCACTTTAGCCAAAGTTTTATCTGGGCATCCAAGCTACAAAGTCGACGGAGGGTCAGCTACCTTAGATGAAGAAAACATCCTTGGGCTCGAGCCTGATGAGATCTCCCGACTCGGCTTATTTCTCGCTTTTCAATATCCGATGGAAGTTCCCGGAGTAACCATCGCGAACTTTATTCGTGCTGCACGAAATGCCCGCCTCCCGGAAGGTGAAAAAGTTAAAGCAGTCGATTTTTATAAAGAACTCTATGAACACATGGATGATTTGGGGATGGATCGAAAATTTACCGCCCGCTCTTTAAATGATGGATTTTCCGGTGGTGAAAAGAAGCGCTGCGAAATTCTACAAATGTCTATGCTTTCTCCCAAGTACTGCATTCTGGATGAGACGGACAGTGGCTTGGATATCGATGCACTCCGAGTGGTTTCGGAAGGGGTCAATCGGATGCGTAACCCAGACCGCGGCATTCTTGTTATCACCCACTACCAACGCCTTCTCGAATACATCGTGCCTGACTATGTGCATGTGATGTCCGAGGGCAAAATTGTGCGTACCGGAGGAAAGGAGCTGGCACTCGAACTCGAGGAGCGCGGATACGACTGGATCAAGCAAGAAGCTGTTGCCTAACAACAACCACCCGAATTTACATGATTAGTCCATCCCAAGTAGAAGTAGACCGCGATAAAGGAAATTTTCATTACGATACCGATTATTCATTTGATGCCGGTATTGGTCTTTCTGAAGATGTCATCCGATACATTTCCGAAGTAAAGGAAGAGGACCCTTGGGTGCTCGATTTTAGACTAAAAGCTCTCAAAACTTTTGAAAAAAAACCTATGCCCACACATTGGGCAACGGAAGATCTTAAAAACATCAACTTTGATGTCATCCGTTACTACCTTGCCAAAGGACAAAAACCCAGCCGAACCTGGGATGAAGTTCCTGATGATGTAAAGAATACTTTTGAAAGGCTAGGAATTCCTGAACAGGAAAGAAAGTTCCTTGCGGGTGTGGAAGCTCAGTTTGATAGCGAGGCGGCATACTCCCGAATGAATGAGGAACTCGAAAAAGAAGGGGTCATCTTCGTAGGATCTACAGAAGGTTTAAAAGAGCACCCGGAAATATTTAGGAAGTGGTTTGGTAAAGTGATTCCGACCTCTGATAACAAGTTTTCTGCCCTTAATAGTGCAGTCTTCTCCGGTGGTAGTTTCATCTACATTCCACCCGGCGTAAAATTGGCCCAACCCTTGCAGGCATACTTCCGAATCAACGCGGAAAACTTCGGACAGTTTGAACGCACCCTAATTATCGCTGATGAGGGCTCAGAAGTCATGTACATGGAAGGATGCACGGCTCCAAAATTTGAAACCTCCACGCTCCACAGTGCGGTGGTTGAATTGGTCGCTTTGAAAGGAGCTAAAATTCAATATGTTACCGTTCAAAATTGGTCTAATAATGTATTTAACCTTGTGACTAAGAGGGCCTTGGCAGAAGAAGAAGCTGAAGTTCGGTGGATTGATTGTAATATAGGCTCCCGATTAACAATGAAATATCCTGGGGTGATTTTACGGGGCCGAAAAGCACGTGGAGAAGTGGTCTCCATTGCTTTAGCGAATGATGGTCAGCATCAAGACACAGGTGCCAAAATGGTGCATGCTGCCGATGAAACCTCCAGTAATGTGGTGTCCAAATCGATTTCAATTGGGGAAGGCAGATCTTCTTACCGTGGCTTGGTACAAATGCCAGGTCATCTAAAAGGATGTAAAAATAATACGGAGTGTGATGCCCTCCTGATCAATAATAATAGCCAAACCGACACCTACCCAGCCATCACTGTCCAAGGGGATGCTAACTCAGTGCAGCATGAGGCTAGCGTATCCAAAGTGAGTGCCGAACAGATTTTTTACATGCAACAACGGGGACTAGGTGAAGCAGAAGCGATGAGCCTCTGCGTAAATGGATTCGTCAATGATTTGATTAGAGAATTCCCCATGGAATACAGCGTTGAGTTAAAAAGACTCATCGATTTGGAGATGGAAGGCTCCGTCGGATAAGGCCAATGAGTCTAGAAACTATTTCTCCCGCTTCGATGGATACTTTTTCGTTATCACAACCTCATACCTTTAACGAGTTTGCCGAAAGCAGATCCTGGGAGCCTGGATGGCTTGCCGACTACCGACACGATTGCTGGGAGAAGTTTGCCAGCCTTCCCAAACGAATTCTTAAAGATGAACGGTGGCGGTTTTCTCCACGAACTCGTTTTGGTTTCGACCAAATTTCAGGCTTAAGCCTCCCAAAGGAGTCTCTTACCCTAGCTGTTCCTTCCCTCTCAGATGGGCTATCCATTGATCTTTTTGATCAACTGCTCCTAGAGGAACCGCATGCTCTCACCCTTCTCACTAAACTAATGGGACCTGATCTGGGTGCGGATGATTATTCTTTCCTCACCGGTGCTTTCGCCCAAACAGGCTTCCTACTGCGAGCTAACAAAGGTGTAGCAGGAGTTTCGCCCATAATCATTGAGCATCAGGAACCAGAAGCTGGACAAATTGCTTTTCATCACAACCTGATTGTATTGGATGCAAACACAGAAGTGACTATCGTCGAAAGATTTGTAGGCCAAGCAAATAACCCTGGCGGATGTATTTCCAACCTGCTCAAGGTTCAATTAGGTGAAGGTGCTAGACTGAATCGTATTGTGATCCAAGAGTGCTCCTCGAAAGCCACGATTGTTCAAATGGAAAATTTCAACATCGGGAAGAATGCTTATTTAAACTCTACCAACCTTCATTTAGGAGGGTCTCAGTCTCGGATTGAATCTAAAGGGATTTTAAAAGAGCCTGGGGCTCATTTTGAGTATGGATCTGTTTTCCTTGGGAATGAGGAACAACTTTTTGATCAAAGAACCATACAAGTGCACGAAGCCCCCCATTGCACGAGTAACCTCCTCTGCAAAAATGCTCTTCGTAAGGAAGCAAAGTCTATCTTTTCCGGGTTGATTAAGGTGGATGAAGAAGCCCAACATACCGATGCTTATCAAACTAACCGAAACCTGTTGTTAAGTTCGGAGGCGGAAGCCGATTCCTTGCCCGGACTGGAAATTCTAGCAAATGAGGTCAAGTGTAGCCATGGTGCAACCACTAGTAGAATTGACCCACAAGAACTCTTTTATCTACACAGCCGAGGAATCTCCAAAGTGGAAGCAGAAAAACTAATTGCACTAGGATTCTTGAGCGAATCATTACTCAACATTGACCATCAAGAAACCCGCGATACGGCGTTAAATGCTTTGGCGGATGCTTTTTCATCCTAACTTAGTTCCATGAGTCAACAAGAAGTCGAACTTAACCGAGATGTGGTCGCCACACTCATTCCCCATGGTGAAGAATTCACCTTAGGAAGGGGTGAAAAAGTAACCATCACTCACCGATTGGGTGGAAACTTCACGGTTATGACCCTTCAGGGAATGTATCGAATTGCTGCAAGAGATGCTGACGCTCTCGGAGAAGACCTGGAAGAAGCATCCAAGCTTCCGGCCGATGGCAATGCCAAGCCTGCAGGAGTGGATGAAATTAAAGAAAACCTAAAGACCGTATTTGATCCAGAAATTCCGGTAAATGTGGTTGATTTGGGACTGATCTACCGGGTTGAAATCGAAGATACCAAAGAACACGGCCGGGTGGCTTATGTGGACCTGACACTCACTGCACCTGGTTGCGGCATGGGACCCGTAATCGCAGATGATTGCAAGGGGAAAGTCCTTGAACTTCCAGGGATCGATCATGCCGAGGTTGAAATTGTTTGGGATCCACCCTGGACTCAGGATATGATATCTGAAGAAGGAAAAATGGAACTGGGCCTGATTTAAATGGATCCCAAATTAGCTCTGATAATCCTTCCATAACCTAATGATGAAAATTGCTCTTGGTACGGATCACGCTGGTTTCGAGTATAAAGAAGCCATCAGGAAACACCTACAAACCCTCGGTCATGAGGTGCAAGACTTTGGTACTTTTTCTAATGAATCCGTTGACTATCCACTCTTCATCCGACCAGCAGCTGAAAGCGTGGCGGATGGGTTATGCGATCTTGGAATTGTTCTGGGTGGTAGTGGAAACGGAGAAGCTATGGCCGCAAACAAGGTAAAAGGGGTTCGTTGTGCTCTTTGCTGGAGCGTGGAAACCGCAAAACTTGCCAAGGAACATAACGACGCGAATGTACTTTCCATTGGACAAAGACAAATCTCTGAAGAGCTTGCTCTCAAAATTGTCGATACCTGGTTAAACACAGAATTTGAAGGAGGAAGGCATACCCGGAGAATCGAGATGCTCGACAAAAACCTCTAATTCGATATATCCATTCACTTTCATGAGCGAAGAAAAAGATAAAGATAAGGAAAAGAAATCCGGTTCGGTTGCCGAGGCGATCCAATCGAAGTTTATTGAAGACCGTAAAGTATTCCTCTGGGGAGAGGTAAGTGATAAATCAGCCCGAGATATCACTGAAAAACTCCTTCACCTAGAAGCTACTGATCCTGGAAAAGAGATCACATTCTACATCAATTCTCCGGGTGGTTCGATTACCGCAGGGATGGCCATCTTTGATACCATGCAATTGATCAGTTCTCCCATTAAGGTCGTGGTAACTGGGATGGCAGCAAGTATGGGATCTATCCTTCTTTGTGGAGCCTCCAAAGGTCTTAGATATCTTTACCCACACTCCCGAGTCCTGATCCACCAACCTTTAATCACTGGGAGAATGGTGGCTGCTGCGGTAGATATTAATATCCAAGCTCAGGAAATGGAGCGTTTGCGTGAGGAACTAAATACGATTCTCGCACGGACATCTGGCCAACCCATGGAAAAAATTCAACAAGATACCGACCGTGATTTTTACCTCACTGCACAAGAGGCGATCGAATACGGTTTAGCAGATAAAATTATCGATAAGATCTAGGGGCTTTCGGCACCTATTCTCTAAACGCTATTCCCTACTTTTTTCTTTTCCCCATTTCTGAAAGGGGGATTTCATCCATAAGTTTCCAAACTTTCGGATGCATGTAATCAGGTATTTTAGATTTCGTATATCGTTTCAGTTCTTCGAGCTTGGTGTTACCCGGGCAAATTAAAGCGACCACCGACTCCCCCCACTTGTCACTCGGTTCACCGTACACTAGGCATTGCTCGACCAAACCACTTGTATAGAGAATGCGTTCGATCACTTCCGGCTGTATCTTTTCTCCACCTGAATTAATCACCCGATCGCTCCGACCCGTAATGACCAAAGAGTTATGAGAATTGATGTAACCTAAATCTGGAGTCCTTAACCAGGAGTTGGTTTGAAAGTCCTGGTTTCCACGACTAAGACAAAGACTGGAGGATTGCACTTCTACATGTTGTGTATCTTGGTCGACCTGAACGGATGCATGGCAAAGAGCCTCACCTGCCCCGTCTACACCATCTAAAAACAAATGAGAACTAAGCAGCGTGACCATACCAGCGGTTTCTGAAGACCCATAACATGGACAAATTGGAAGCATCAAGGAACGAGATGCTTGCACAATAGGTAAGCTCATTCCCGCTCCACCCACAAAAATACCCTTGGCCAATTTAAGGCAATCCACCGCGGACTGTGACTTTAGTAATTCATGCAACTGGGTAGGCACCAAAGATATCCACTTTCCCAAAAGAATATCTCGATTTTCTTTTTTGGATAGATCCCGGTAATCACAAAAAACAACCTGTCCTTGCGTGGCCCATGCCCTTTCGATCTGCATCCAGCCTCCCACATGCCACAAAGGAAGGCAGCAAACACTATCTAACGGGGATGGACCTATCCGATCCACCAAACCAGATACCGCATATCCTAGGGTTTCCTGACTGTGGGTCACCAGTTCCGGGTCACCACTGGTTCCTCCAGTAAAAAAGCCAAGGGTTATACAATCTGCATTCTTACTCTTCTCAACGGGTTCTTCCGGTTTAAAAACAACAGATCTTCCTTCCGACAAGAGACGAAGGGCTTGATTGGCATAGGCCAAAAGGAAATCTCCTTTCGGACTGCCCAAGCTTTGCCATAGGCAGACTCTGTTTGCGTAGAAAGAGGTCATCTTCGCAATCTAATCCATAATTTATGCAAGTCAGCAATGGATACAGATGGACAGGTGAGTGCCGGTTGATGGTGAGAAGAAAACTCATCAGCCTGATCGAAAAAGCAGGCTCGGTCTAACCCAGGAGAAAGGCTGGAATGGGCAGATAAGCGAATTAATGCCTCGTACCCGAATGGGGTTTCAAAGCCAGTGGATATTACTGATTTATCCTTACGATGTTGGATCACTTGTAGCATGCCTTCCCAGTCAGTAAAAAAAATGGGTTTAAAAACTAAAAAAAGATGAAGAGGAAGTTGCGAGATTACA
>JAQCIX010000197.1 GCA_027593365.1 Verrucomicrobiota bacterium | reverse complement strand
TCCTTTCTGGCACGGGCAATTCTTTTTTGTCTTCCAATAATCTGTTCGGAAAAAAGGTGGATTCCCGCGATGGCGGAAGTTTGGAAGCCCCAAGCACTGGGTTATTTCGAGTGAAGCCAGTTTTTCTTTCCAGGAGTAATGCAGAGGCGAGTTGGGTAATGGTTTTTCCGCGAACATCCATGCCTCCTGCGATGAAATCTGCCAGCCTTCTGCGTTTTAAAAGATCAGCGGAGTATTCGGCCAAATCCGTTGATTCTAATTGGCCTGGCTTTATTTTCTCTAGTGCGAGAATAGTGGTCTCTGCTTCTCTTTCGTTTTTCTGCTGTTTAGCCACCCTTAATAAGCCCAGCAGAGGCTGAAGAGGGGGAGCATCACTTCTGCTGGATGATTCTGTATACCAATGTTTCGCTTGGGGAAGTAAGTTTTTTCTTAAAAATAAGTTACCCATAATCAGGCAGTCATCCGAGGTTGCATTTTGGCTTTCCTTTGAAAATGCATTGATCGCTTCCGTATCTTTTCCCTTTTCAGCTAATAATCGGGCAAAACGCAATTGAGAGCTCGGATCTTCAGGAGAAGTGGCGAGATACGGTCGGTATCGCTCAATGGCGGAGTCAAAATCCTGGGCCAAGTAGTGTGCTTCGGCAGCTTCCTTTGAAAGCTGAGCATCTGATTTGAGGGAGAGAGCCTGCTCAAAACGAAAGGCGGCCAACGAAAACTGCTTCGCATCCAGTAGGGATCGAGCAAGTTGGATCATGACTTCCACCGAGGTGGGGTGTTGTTCATTTAATGTCCTTAACAGATCAATGGCTTCATCTGTTTTCCCTTCAATCCTCAATTCAAAAACTTTACTTAGGTCAATTACTGGCTTAACTGGGGAGGCGTCTTCTAGGTTCTCATTTGCGTCAGGGGTAGGAGGGGCGTCGTCCGAGCACCCAAAAATGCCGAGGGAGATTGACCCTGCCAACAGCATTGATAACCATATTTGGTAATTTGACATGTTTTGTTTTTTTCACAGGAATTGGAAACGTCAAGCCATGGTCTGCATTATCTTGCATTCTATGGTTATAACGCTGGGTGCTGGGGAGCAGGTTGAGATAGCAGATTCTCCACAATTACCCATTGAAGTTAAGAGCAAAGTATTTCAGGCAAATCTAAGTAACTTATCACCAGAGGATTACCGTTTTACTGTTCTTCGTCTCATTGCTCAATTGGAGTATGAGCAGAAATTCAAAATCAAGCCTTCGGTTTTTCCTCAAATAGCGATTAAGTTTGATGCACAAAGAGCACCGGGATTATCCACCAACCCAAACCTAGTCTTATCCCTCGTTCAATTTTTAGAAAGAAGAGGGTATACTCGGGAAAATATCTTTCTGGTAGCCCTAAAAATAGACCGGGAAACAAGGCGTACATTAGAAAAGCAATTTTTAGCCAGCCAAATCATTACTGGTGAGGATGAGGATTATTTTCACCCTGATTGGTTTCACGACAGTCCGATGCCTCCTGCCATGGGATACCGTGCGAAGCTATTGATAGATCATCCCCAAAATCCAGAAAAAAGAAAAATTGAGGAGAGAAAGAGCTACCTTCCTGCTTTCCTTTTTTTGTCGAAGATGCACTGGATTAATCTATCCACAGCCAAGGATGATCATGTTTTGGGAATTGATGGGGCGATCACCAATGCTACGCTGAATAGTTCAAGTAATTCTCAACGTTTTCGAGAGGATTCAACGATCGGACCCGCGGCTGCCACGGAAATCCTTGCGATTCCCGAATTCTCCGAAAAACAACTTTTTTCTGTTCTTGATCTGTCTGAAATGCAAATTGCAGGTGGACCAGAATTTAACGCGGAGTTTATTCGCCATAAACCTTCCTTGTTACTGAGTAAAAATCCGGTTTTTATCGATTACTATGCAATGCAATCTATTCAAAAAGAGAGAACAAAGCTTGCTCTCAAGGATCGGGTCCCTCAGGACTGTAAACTCTTCATTTATGCCAGAGAACTAGGCTTGGGGGATATCCAAGAAACAGAGTTGGTACAATTGGCTGATTAGAGGCTTGCTAGAGCCTAATGGGGTGTAGTTTAGCGACGGCAGTCGCTCATCACCCGCAGGCAGATTTCTCTTAGATCATGCATGCGAAGGTCGGATTCTTCCAGGTATTCGTTGAAGATTTTTTTGCTGTGGTGGGAAAACAAGCGATTCAGGCGCATGGATTCATTGAGGGCCGCATGAGCCCGTTTTAAGTGGCATAGCCCAAGTAGGTAATCCCCCAAATCAAGACAGGTTGCAGCAAGCATACAATTACGCTCCGAATCGGCCAGACTCGCACAGTAACTCCAGGAAAGGTTGGGAGCAGGTTGCTCTTTGTTGTGCATCATCATGTGTTCCCATGAGGAGCGTAGAAAAGAAAAAAGTGCGGATGTGGAAATGTAGACTGGATGTTTATGGACAGTGTAAGGCTCCATTTTGTGAAGTTCATCCAAGGGAACCGGGCGAATTTCTTTGATTTGGTCCTCGTCGAGTTCGAGTTCGTCGATGCATGACCAATCTTCTTTAGCCCAACCCATAATCTTGGATGTGGCTTCGAGACGGTCTGGTTCATGCCTGCATTTATTGTATGCGGTTATGAATCTGGAAACCTCTCGATCTGACTTACGAACATAAGTTTGCCAGTCTGCTTCATTCCAAGCAGTGCTTTCGGGTTCTTCCCATTCACCTTCCTGGTTACTATCGAAGTCGTATTGGCTCATAGGTTTGGTTTGAGGGCTTCCAAGATTTGTTTAATCTCAAGGGTAATGGGCATGTGGTCAAATGGATTTTTAAGTAATTTATAAACAAGGCAAATGGAATGGTAAGAATTGAGGTGATTTATAAGGGACGAGTTCAGGGAGTCGGCTTTCGTTGGCAGGTCCGTAATATCTCTAAAAATTTTACCTGCACTGGTTATGTTAAAAATTTGCAGGATGGTTCGGTTGAGTTTTTGGCAGAAGGGGAGCTCAAGGAAGTTGAATCATTTATCGAAAACATTGATTCCAAATTAAAAGGCTACTGGACCCAAAAATCAGAGGACAAGAGGGCAGGGCCTCCTCACTTCCAAGACTTTTCAATTCGTTATTAAACAAAAAAGCCCTGCGACTGCAGGGCTTCAAAAGTGTAGCTGAAAAGCAGCTTAGCCGACTTGATCGACTTCAAGGGGGAAACTGAGTTTTCCTCCGTTTCTGGCAATCATTCTAAGAATTGCGTTGATTCCCTTTTCAGCA
>JAQCIX010000196.1 GCA_027593365.1 Verrucomicrobiota bacterium | reverse complement strand
TGACCCATTTTTAAGGCACACCCAACAAAGAAGAAAATTGAAAGGAATTGAAAAGCAACCGATACAAAAGGTCGCTTATTCATTGCGTAATTTCGCAACGGACTTTTCAGCTTCTCTCGCTGCATCCGATTCAGGTGCAGTTGTAATGGCTTGATTATAAAACTGGAGAGCAGGTTGATTCCCGAGCTCTTTCCAGCGAACCAAAAAGTACTTTCCGTACTGTTCTACATATTTTCCGACTTCTAATTTACTTTGGGCAAGGCTTTCCCGCATAGCTTGCCTGCCCTTTAGTGCAAGTTTCTTTCTGTCCAAAGATTCTTCTATACGCCTCTCGAACTGTTGTTGGGACTCACTGGCACCCCTGGGAGGAGACTGATCGAATAAAATCAGATAATCTTCGTAATAGTTAAGGGCCTGCAAGGTCGCGCCCTGGTCGTAAGAAGGACCGGAAACAAAGCCTTGGTGAATTTCCCCGAGCATGAAATACGCTTTTTCGCAAAGATGATGCTGGGGATAATAATTTACCAGCCTTTCTAGAGCATCCACCGCTTCTTCCGTTTTGTCGTCTTTCAAAGAAATCTCTGCCAAAACGAGGAGAGCTCGGGGTGCAAATTTAGGGCCGCGAGAAAGCTCCACAATCTGGTTAAACCTTTCACGGTCCTCTGCACCGGATCGTATTCGGGGAACTACACCCCACTTCTTGGGCAGGTCTTCCGTGGCGATTTGCTCCGCAATGCGCATGAGAGATGAGGCAACCCGCTCAAAATCATAGCGAACATAAGCCTTTGCGATAAGTTGCAAGTGATCAAAAGCCTTCTTCCAGTCTCCTTGTTTTTCCCTGATCATCGCTGCCCGATAAATGGATTCTGGACCTACTAGGGTTGGAGAATTCTCAAAATCAATGATCAGATCACTCCTCCTCTTTGTAAATTTTTCAAATAATTTCAAAGCATCCGAAAGTTCATCGGCTCTTTGCAGTTCAATCGCTTCTAAAAACCAACCTTTGGCTTCATGGTCCTCGTAAGGGTCCCGATTCTTAATAAAAAAGCCTGTGCCTGGAAAGAGATAGGTCTTTATTTCCTCTGTTCCTTTCGGAGCTCGGGGGTTGGCGTTTGCTTGGTAAAATCCAAGTAAAAGGATGCATGTTGCAGCTGAGAAAAAGATCGATTTCGAAAACATGACTAGAATCGAACGATTGTGGATGACCATGTCAAGCCAGCTCCAAAAGCGACCAGCAAGCAAAGGTCACCATCAGACAATGCTTTCTTTTGAACGGCCTCATTCAAGGCCAAAGGTATGGAAGCTGCAGATGTATTACCATACCGCTCAAGATTGCAGTAAAACTTATTCATGGGTACCTCCAGTCTCTGAGATAAGCTTTCCACAATCCTCATATTGGCCTGGTGAGGGATGATGAGGCTGACATCGCTTAACTCAAGGTTGTGCTCTTCAAGTAAAGTACGACAGGATGACTCCATCACGCGTACAGCCGACTTGAAAATTTCACGACCGTTCATCTTTAAGAAGTGTTTACGGGAAGAAAGAGTTTCAGAACTTGCCGGAAGTGCAGATCCTCCAGCAGGTTGACAAAGAAGCGAGGGGTTGGATCCATCAGCCCCGCAATAAAAACCGACTAATGCCGGCCCCTCCCCCTCTTTTGACAAAACAGCAGCACCGGCTCCGTCCCCAAACAAAACACAGGTGGTTCGGTCTTCCCAATCCATGATACTTGACATTTTTTCTGCTCCAACAACCAGGGCTTTTTTGTATCGCCCAGAAGCGAGCATGGAATCTGCCACATCCAAGGCATACAAAAAACCTGAACAAGCAGCTTCAAGGTCGAAACAAGCTACTTTTCTAAGTCCTAACTTGTGCTGTAAAACACAAGCGGTTGATGGGAAAGCCATATCAGGTGTGATGGTAGCTACCAAGACGAGGTCGATTTCATCTGGAAGAACACCAGCATGAGCAAGTGCTTTTTGAGCCGCCTCTAAGGCAAGGTCACTGGTTGATTGTTCATCAGAGCCAAATCTTCTTTCAAGGATTCCAGTTCGGGAACGAATCCATTCATCCGATGTATCCACAGTTTGGCTAAGTTGTTCATTGGTAACAACTCGACTTGGACCATAAGCACCTATTCCCAGAATCCGAGTGTATTTTTCTGTAACCATACCCTAAGAAATTTAATCAGCAAACTAGTGATTTAGTGGTACCGGGCGTAATAATTCGTTAGCACCCCGAATATCGTCCTGCATCTGTCCAAGGATATCATGCCTGACTAAATCCAGTGCGATTTTAACCGCCCCGCTTACATGGTTTCGGTTCGAAGAACCATGTGCCTTAATTACATTACGATTGAGTCCCAGTAAGGGGGCTCCTCCAAACTGTTCCGGGTTTATGCGCTGTTTCAAACTCCGAAAAGCACCCATAGAAAGAAGGGCACCTGTTTTTCGAATTGCATTCCTTTTGAGCTCTTCATCCAAAAAGCTACCGATTAATTTGCTTAGAGATTCGCAAGCCTTCAAAACGATATTTCCAACAAAGCCATCACAAACTACCACATCGACCACATTTTCGAATATTTGAAAGCCTTCTATTAATCCGGCATAATTGATAATCGTTCCGTCAATATCTTTGAGCATTGAGTGGGCTTCATGGATAAGCTCATTGCCCTTCCCTTCCTCGGTTCCAATCGTAAGTAACCCGATTTTGGGACGAACTAAGCCCAGTGCAACTCGGGCATAGTTTGATCCAAGAATTGCATTTTGAACGATATGAAATGGCTTGGGGTGCGGGTTCGCTCCAGCATCTAGTAAAGTGAAATATCTCTCCCTACCTGGCCAAATGGTACAAAGAGCAGGTCTTTCGACTCCCTCCAAGGTGCGCAAACGAATCGTTCCTCCTGCCATTAAGCAGCCGGTGTTTCCACAACAGAGCATAGCATCGGCTTCCTTGTCCTTGAGGGCTTGCAAAGCAAGAGCCATAGAGGAATTTTTTTTATTTTTAATTCCAGCAATAGGCTTTTCATCCATGCCCACCACTTCAGGAGCGTGACGCACCTCGTGAGGAATCGAACGCCAATCTGAATTATCTCCCAGCATCGAATTGAGCTCATTCTCGGGACCAAAAAGTAAATACTTTAAGTCTCTGGGAGCAAAGGAGGTTGATTTCAGCAATCCCGATAAAATTTCTTGGGGACCTTTATCCCCACCCATTACATCGACTGCGAGGGTGATATGAGCCTCTGGATTAACCATGCAGAAGCTCTGCCAA
>JAQCIX010000195.1 GCA_027593365.1 Verrucomicrobiota bacterium | reverse complement strand
AGAAACTCAGTACTCCAAACCTTAGTAAATCTCCCAAGACCCCTTTAAATACTGGGCTATATCGCCATAGCTCACTACTTATTCAAGCCATATTACCGCCGTGTTAATAAGTATTTTGTTACTCTTTGAGTGAGAAAATTCCTTCCGTTTGATACCTTTTTCTTTTCTAAAAAAATGCTTTTCGGCCTGTTTTTCGTGATTCTCGCACACTTTTTCGCAAAGTTTTAACCCAGGTTGTCGAGATTTTGGAATGGATTAAAGGTAAAGCCCTACCCTGCCCAATCTAAAATGTATTAGTTAAGAATAAAGTGACGGTCTTACTTGCGTAGATAGTTTAGGAACTATTGCCTCGACTTTTCCTATTAAGGCATTCTCAAAAGTTGTCCTGTATATCAGCAACAACCTTGAAGTTTACCTCTAATAATAACAACGGAGTGTGGTAGTTGTTTTACAAAACCTGCTTATTTTTAGTAATGAAGTTCGATCCAGTAATTGAGCAAGCTTGGATTCTCTTTTTTAGTTAGAAAATTAATTACCCCCAGTTTCAGTTACCTTCACTGCCACTCCCGGCAACATGGCCTTCAGTGTATTTAGATCAACAGCTGAGAGAGTTTTCGCTATGTGGTGAAAGCTTAAAGACAATTCATCCAAATGTTGAAAAGCACCGAAATCCGTTAAATTAGGTAGCTTTTTCGAACCTCCTTCTCCGGAAATTAATACTTCGAGAGAATTAAGTGTGTTAATCTTGGCGATAGTCGGAAAATCAGCGTCAGGAGAAACGGTAAGAGATTCCAACACATTTGTGCTTTTTATAAAACTCCACGACTTTATCGGTGTCGACATCGTAACTTTTAATTTTTTGAGATGCCCTAATTTCACTAATGAATTTTCAGCCCTTTTTAAGGAGGGCATTTGTTCGAGCCCGAGTTGATTTAATTCTTTAAGTTCCTCTAGCACACGAATGTCAGTGATCTCCTTAAGTGAGTTGAAATAAATAGTTTTAATTGAAGTGCAAAAAGATAAAGGCTTCAGGTCAGTGATAGACTGATGAGATAAATAAACCTCGGTCAAATTTCTCAGTTTTTTAAGAAAACGAAGATCTTTTAGGCTAGCACTATCCCCGTTCCTGCTACTTGCCCGAATTGTTCCCACCCGATCATAATCTTCCTGAAATATTTGCCCTCTTGGACGACGGATCATTCGGCGTAACTCCGCCTCAAATCCATCGGCCTGAATACTAATTTCGAGTGGTGGGTTTGCCTTTTCATGGGCTTGAGAAAGCTGAGCCACGGTACGCCCGCCCACTTCCTTACCCAGGGAAGCACATGCCTGCTCGATCTGTTGACCAGCATCGGCAGCGATATCCTCAGGGTCCGAAATTCTTCCCCTGGTTGCTGTGTTTGCTTGCCCACCAATCACCGAAGTAACCCGCCCCTTGCCTTGCTGGCAGTCCACCTGCCCACGAATGACATCGAGGGTTTGCTTACTGTCATCCACCCGCAAGCGAAAAGCAGTCCCTCGGATACCAGCCACTCCCAGTGGGCTATGAATATCAAAACTGGACGACTTAGTAAGCTTTTTGGTTTCCACAATCAATTCACCAAGACTGAGCTCAAATTTAACCATCGATGGGCTGAGCTCGGTGGTGGTTTCCTGAAATGTACGGTTACTCGCGGTAATGGGCTCTTGAAAGTAGGTAAGAATTTTTCCTTCCGATTTAGGGGATAGCGTAATTAAGCTACCATTGGTCAGGAGTAGACGGATGGTGGAACCTTCACGGGTACGCAACCGATAGCCCGCAGTAAGGACTTGTTCATTTTTGGGATCTGCCCAATCGGGACCATATCTTTCCTCGGTTCCTTCAGGAGTGGGTGCTTTGATCTGCACATCCCCGGTAAAGTCGACAACGATGGCACCACCAAGAAGATAGCCCTCCCAATCATCCTCTTCGCGGTAAAATTTTCGGGCATCCCGTGGTTCCGCCTTGGTAATGGGTTGGTATGCGGGTGGAGGTTGGTTGGCAAGCCCAGCAACATAGTCCTGATCTGCCTGGGAGAATCGGTCTAGTGGAAGAGTATATTCCCGGCTCCCCATCTTGATGGTTACTTTGCCAGCAGAGGATTCAATGTATTGGGCCTGCAAAGTACGACCATCGGTACTGGTCCATGTACGCACAGGTTCCCCTGCAAATATTAATATGGGGAGAAGAAATAAGCTATGAGCTAGTCGAAAGATAGCCCATTTTTTCCCTGCATAGGATAATCCGTCAAGGAATTATTTTTGGGCTCAATATCCCGAGCCAGAAGGAAAAAGGAAAGTTCCTAGCGCTTGCGGGAAAACTTGGACTGGAATTTCTCTACCCGTCCAGCTGTGTCCACAAATCTTTTCTCACCAGTAAAGGCTGGGTGTGAATCCATGGTGATATCACGCACCAGTATGTGTCGATCGATACCATCCACATTTTCAGTTTTCTTGGAACTGGCTGTGGAAACGGTGTTGAACTTCTTGCCCGTAGAGACATCCACAAAAGTGACGGGATTGAGGGTTGGATGAATATCTTTCTTCATCTGTAATAGTAAAAAGAGATTAACCTTGGCGTGCTTTGAAGCGCGGGTTGGTTTTGTTGATTACATAGAGACGACCTTTGCGGCGCACGACTTTGCAATCGGGATGACGGTTTTTGAGAGTCTTAATGGATGATGCTACTTTCATGACAAAGATTTAAAAAATCAAAGTCGGGGTGGTTCGTCAATGAAAACTAATCAACCAGCTTATAAATTATCTAAATTTGGAATTGAACAATTTTTTATCTGCTTCATTATGGTTTTCTTATGAGCGAAAATTCAGACGCCCCAACCAAGAGTAAAAATCCAGAGCACTACTCCTTTATGGATCGTGATTCCCTGGCCAAGTACACCACCGATACCGGTAAAATCCTGCCACGCAAATACACTGGGCTTACTCCCATGCAGCAGCGCAAAGTGTCCCGCTTGATCAAGAAAGCCAGGCACATGCAGATCCTCAAGTAGAGGACAAAACTCCTTAGACGATTGCTCATCTCCGTAGATGATGCGGTCGCCCGGTTATCCAAGGGTGGCATAGTTGCCCTGCCCTCTGAGACAGTTTACGGGCTTGCTGGTTTAGCCCTAGATTCGAATAGCGTTCAAGAGATTTATACCCTCAAAGGCAGACCAGCCACAAACCCTCTAATCATTCATGTAAGCAGTGTGAAAGCTGCGGAGAAGTTGGCGAATTTCTCCCAAGAAGCACACACATTT
>JAQCIX010000194.1 GCA_027593365.1 Verrucomicrobiota bacterium | reverse complement strand
AATACGGATGGCACAGAAACGCTTCGTCTGGAGGATGCCCCACAGGAAGTCGTTATCAAAAGAAATGGTGTAGAGGCTTCAAGATTGACCACCACTCCCAAGATCAAGCCTGAGGTCATGAACTCAGTACAACTTTACGATACATCCTCTGGAGTCAAAATACTGGATTTGGATACCCCAGAAGATCAAAGGACACCCCTTGATGACCTCCGAATGAAGTTAGACAGTTTGAGTGATCGGGTCAATTCCCTCAAGGGGAAGTACTAATTTAGATTGCTTTCGTGTTGTTCGCCAAGAAAGCGAACGAGTCCATAAGCTAGGACTACGGCCATAGGTCCAATTACAAATCCCTGCGGACCATACGCAAGGATGCCACCAATTATTCCCAAAAAGAGCATAAAGCTCAGCCATGCTCCCTGTTCGTGCAGACGCCTTCCCATGCCTGCTCGAGCTCGGCTGATTAAGTAATTAAGTAAGATACTTAAGAGGGCAACTGAGATGGCAATGGTAGGTTCCCCACGGGTCCAAATAATCGAGGAAATCGGAAGCCATACCATGGCACTTCCAACGACAGGGACGAGTCCAACAAAGGCACCGATCAGAAAGATCGGAAGAAAGAAAAACCCACCAATAAAATGGGCCACCATTCCCATGGCTATTCCGCGGATAATCGAAGTCAGAATGGTGTCGCTGATTAGGCGGAGGGTGATCATCCGGTAAAGATTAAACCAGGATGAAGTTTCTTTATCCGTGAAACCTCCCATTTTCAAAGCACTTCTCACAAAATTTCCACCATGGGCATAGAGAAAAGATAAGGCAATGAGGGCTAAAGCTAGCTCTGCGACAAATCCGCGTGTGCCCTTGAAAAGAAATTCAATAAAAGTTCCCGAGAACTCACGGGTATCTCCAACCAAGTTTGCAACAAATTCAAGCGTTTTGGATTCGTCAATCGGCAGCTTGGGGAAAATCGTTTGAATTTGTCGAATTTGTTCCGAGACTCCTAGAAGAAGAGTATTTTTTGCTGATTCCTCCCCCAAAGCGAGGGACCAAACCACTTCAATAAGCCCTACTTTTTCTCCTGCCGCATCCCAGAGCAAAAGGATCAGCGGGCTGGATAAAAAAAGAAGAAGAATGAGAGTCGAGCAAACGGCACAGATTTCCGATAGCCTTTGTTCCTGAAGATTGTGCAGAAACTTACCTGCTATTCGACGGATGGGAATAAAAAAGACAGGAAATGTCAAAGTGGCTAAGGAAACGGCAAAAAGAATGAATTCAAATAGTGGTTCAAAAGTCCCGTAAAGTGGAATCAGTAGGATGAGCAGAGCGATCAGTAATAAAGCCCGTCTTTTCCAAAGCTGCCAAAAAGCATTTCTTTTCACGCTAAGCAAATCAGGTTGTGAATCTTCCGCATCGAGGCTTTCCTGGCTTTCTGTCATTTAAAATCTTATGAGAATGGAGCTAGGTGTTTGGCAAGGAATTTTCCTGTGGGGGTATCTTTATCAGCTAATTTTTCTGGTGAGCCCTCAAAAATAAGTTTACCTCCAGATTTACCTCCTGACGGGCCAATTTCAATGACATGATCAGCAAGTCGAATGACATCCAAATTATGTTCGATCACCACAAGAGTATTTCCGCTGTCTCTTAATTTAAAAAGTAAATCAAGGAGCCTTTGTACATCCAACCAGTGTAAACCAGTGGTTGGTTCATCGAGCAAGTACAGGGTTCGGCCATTTTGTTTTCTGCTCAGTTCGAGAGAAAGTTTGAGACGCTGAGCTTCCCCTCCAGATAAGGTATTGGCTGCCTGTCCAAGTTTGAGGTAGCCGAGACCTACAGCATCTAAAGTTTCAAGCTTGTTGATGATGGAAGGATGTTTCACAAAAATTTGTTTTGCCTCCGCCACGGTTAGCTCAAGGACTTCAGAAATATTTCTTCCCCGGTATCGAACCTCCAAAGTTTCTCGGTTGTATCTCTTCCCGTGGCAGCTTTCGCATTCGACATAAACATCGGCAAGAAATTGCATATCAAGTTTTACCACCCCGTCTCCTTTACATCTCTCACACCTTCCCCCAGGGATATTGAAGCTAAAGCGACCTGGGCCATACCCCCTGATTTTACTCAGAGAGCATTTGGAGAAGAGGCTGCGTAACTGATCAAAGAGTTTAACATAGGTTGCTGGGTTCGAGCGTGGACTTTTACCGATAGGGGATTGATCAATCCTAACTGCCTGATCAAAATTCTCCAGACCATCAATCCCTCCATGAGCACCGGGTAACTGCTTGGATCGGTGGAGTAAGTGAGCTGCAGTTTTTGCCAGTACTTCATTCACCAAAGAACTTTTGCCAGAGCCTGAAACGCCACACACTACAGTAAGCAAGCCGACCGGGAACGATGCATCAATTTTCTGTAAATTATTCGCCTGAGCTTTTTTTACTGAAATCGACTGCTTTCCCGGTTCCTTTCTTTTTCCATTCCTTTCGATCCATTCCTTTGCAGATAAAAATGGCCCGCTTTTACTGTCCTTGGACATCATACATTCTTTTAGGGATCCATTAAAAATTAAACGACCTCCTTCGGTGCCTGGCCCCGGACCTACTTCGATGAGATGATCACATGCCAGCAAGGTATCTGCATCATGCTCAACCACAATGACGGTATTTCCACGATCTCTCAGGCCTTTTAGAACAGAGATTAAACGATGGTGATCGGCTGGGTGTAACCCAACACTTGGTTCATCGAGGGCGTAAATGACCCCGACAAGACCCATGCCCAGTTGGGTGGCTAGCCTGGACCTTTGAGCCTCCCCTCCGCTTAAACTTCGGTAAGAGCGGTTCAGGCCAAGGTATCCTAGCCCAACCTTATTGATGAAGCCAAGCCGTTGCTCTAATCCATAGAGGGCGTCTTCGACTTGTAGGCATTTTTCATCTTTTTGGGCTTTTTTACGGATAAAGTCCCACGCTTGTAAGGATGACCAGGAAAAGAATTCCTGGAGCGAGCATCCAGCGAGAAGAACGGATCGGGAATAGGCCGATAATCGACTGCCCTGGCATGACTCGCACAATGTGCCATACTGAAAGGTAAGCAGCTTAGCTCTTAAGCTGTCACTCGAAGTGGTTCGCATCGTTTGATCAAGATCCACAAAAATTCCTGGAAAGGGTTGCAGCTTGGCTTTTTTACCGCGGCCATATTCCAGCTTGATTTCAAACTTTTGGTCCTGATCCCCATAAAGAAGAAAGTTCTTTTCGGTTTTGGAGAAATCCTGCCAAGGTATTTTTAGATCG
>JAQCIX010000193.1 GCA_027593365.1 Verrucomicrobiota bacterium | reverse complement strand
GATTGTTGGGCAGGTTTCTCAGCTGCGGCCCCTTAGTACTTCTTACACCCCTTACCAGCCGGAACGCAGTCAAGGGACCTTAGTCACCCATTGGATTTATCAATGTGTACTTTCAAACCTCACCGGGTTTGAGGCGATCAACACTTCCTTATACGATCGCTCTGCTGCGATTTTTGAAGCCATTTGTTGTGCCAGGAGGTCGAGAAAACGCCCTGGTTCTGTCCTGCTTGCCCAATCCCTTTTTGAGGAGGATATTTCCTTTCTTCACACTCATGCACGCGGAACCGACTTGAATTTCGAAATTGGTCCCTTAGACACGACCACTGGGAAATTGGATTATGATAAGATCAAAATTTTAGTCGAAGAAAAGCATTCCGTCATTTCCGCAATGGTTTTCCCTCAAGTGAATTCTTTGGGATTGCTGGAGGAAGTAGACCTCTTATCAGACCTTGCCAGACAGTGGGATATTCCTTCTATCGCCGTGATCGACCCGATGCTTTTAGCAACAGGAGGGCTCAAACCACCCAGCAATTTTGGCTCGGGTGGAGTAGACTTTATTGCCGGAGAAGCTCAGCACTTGGCCATCCCCCCATCATTTGGTGGTCCTGGGCTGGGACTTTTTGGAAGTCGTTATAATGAGCATTCCAAAAAAGATTTAAGAAACACTCCCGGGCGTTACATAGGTAAAGCGAAGGATTCCCAAAATCGAGATTGCTTTGTTATGGTTCTGTCGACCCGTGAGCAACACATTCGGAAAGAAAAAGCCACATCCAATGTCTGCTCCAACCAAGCTTTTCTCGCCACTATCGCAGGTGCTAACCTGCTCGCTAAGGGGGAGAATGGACTCAAACATGCCTTAGCTCATGCTGCAGATTCCCGTAGGCAGGTCTCAGAATGGATCAGGCAAAGAGATGGCATAGAATTGGCATTCCCACACTCAGCCGCTTTTACTGAACTGGTTCTCTCCGTCTCCGAAGACCCAGAAATTCTTTTGCGTCGTGCTAGAGAAGATGGGCTTCACTTTGGGGTAGATGTCTCATCCCGACTTACATCGGGCGAGAAAAAACTTATTAAACTCAGCTTTTCGGATGTTCAGGGAGAAGAAGAGTTGGCCTCCCTCAAGAAGTTCATTTTTGATAATTTCCCTGCCAGTTCTCAAACAGAGAGTGAAGCGATGATTCCAAGTAACCTTCTTCGCACTGAGCCGACTAACTTACCTAGTTTTTCTCACGATGAACTGATAAATTACTATGAACAGTTAGCCAATTTAAACATCAGTCCAGATGACGGATGCTACCCTCTTGGTTCATGCACCATGAAATACAATCCTTTGCTCAACGATTGGGCTGCGGGGTTAGAGGGATTTTCACAGGCTCACCCCCAAGCACCAGAGGAAGATGTGCAGGGCCCACTTGAAGTCCTTTACGAAATTCAGGAGTGGTTCAAATCCATCACAGGGCTTGCTGGAGTTACCACGCAACCAGTGGCTGGGGCACAAGGAGAGTTAGTTGGACTAAAACTTTTCCAAGCCTATCATCAATCCAGAGGCGAAGATCATCGCAATATTATACTCATTCCCAAATCTGCACACGGGACAAATTTTGCAACTGCGGCAACTGCAGGATACGGATCAGGTATAGTTTATCTGCAAGCGAATGAGGAGGGCCGGATCGACCTGACAGATTTTCGTCAAAAAATCGACGAACATGGTAAAAATTTGTGCGGGATTATGATTACTAATCCCAATACCTCAGGGATTTTCGAAACCGATTTTTCCACAATCGCTCAGGATGTTCATCAAGCAGGAGGGTTGGTCTACATGGATGGAGCGAACATGAACGCCATCGCTGGTATTGTCGACTTATCCAAACTTGGTGTGGATGCGGTTCACAACAATTTACATAAAACCTGGACAATTCCGCACGGAGGTGGCGGTCCCGGAGATGCCATAGTGGCTGTCTCGGAGCCATTAGTCCCCTTCCTGCCCGGCAAACAGATATACAAGGATAAGGACGGCTATTTTCGCTCTTACACGCCAGAGAGTTCTATTGGTACCTTCCACCGAAACTGGGGTAATTTCGGCCATAAAGTCCGGGCGTACTCATACTTGTTACGGCTTGGGAAAGAAGGTGTACCCAGAATGTCTTCTGTCGCTGTTTTGGCAGCAAGGTATTTGTTTGAAGTTCTCCGCTTTCATTATCCAACCCTGCCCGCTCATGCTGGACAAATTTCCCGAATGCATGAGTTTATTTTGACTCTTAGTGATCAGGACTTCGAAAGGCTCGAAAAAGTAGGAGTCCCTAAAAGCCAAGCAATTCCACAAGTCGGTAAATTATTTCTAGATTTTGGATTTCACGCTCCCACAGTAGCCTTCCCGGAAGTCTTTGGGTTAATGATTGAACCAACGGAAAGTTATACCAAGGCAGAACTGGACCGCTTTGCTCGTGCAGTGATCTCGATCAAGGATCTGGTTGAAAACTACCCCCAAGTCGTTACTACTGCCCCGCATTTTACTCCCATTGACCGAGTTGATGAAGTCGCTGCCAACCGAAACCTTTGTTTATCTGAGAAATTATCTCACCTGCCATCTCTACCCGTTAATCGGATCCAACCCCATGTGCTTCTGGAATTGGATACCGATGAGATTAAAAGAAGAATTCTTCAGCTCCATGATCTGGCTGAGTAGATTGATTTGACCTAACTCTTTTTCCTAACATCCTAATCAGCATGTCAGAAGAATCCCCATCCAAACCTCTCATTACCAAAAAAGGTGTTTTGATAGATCTTTTTCTAACCGTACTTTTTTTCCTTTTTATGAGAGAAGTCTTGGTACCTCATGTACCTTCGCAAGATCCAACCACGATTGCTATTGTATCGAGTATGACATCTTTCTGTATGTCAGGCGTTTTTTGGATAGCTGCTGGAATGTTTCGGGTTACTTTGGTTGATTACCTCAACAACCAACCAGAGAAAAAATAGCATCTCTTTACCTGATTCTATAATCTTTCAGGGCGTTCATTAAATTGCCCCGGGGATTTCCTTTTACTATATATCCTTGTTCGGTTGTTTCTTCACTAACTAATCCGCCCTGTGACTTTAGACGGACAGCTAAATCATAGCGTTCAAAGGGAAGTTGATATTCTTCTAGTTCATTAGACACTGTAAAGAAATTTTCTAGAGAGTTAAGCAATTGATCGAGTCCCTGCCCGGTCTGCGCACTTATAAAAACAGCTGGGCTGGCTAGATTGATTGCTTTGAATTTCTCCAAGTCATTTTGCGC
>JAQCIX010000192.1 GCA_027593365.1 Verrucomicrobiota bacterium | reverse complement strand
GATACCTTTTCAAATTTTTTTCCACCCAGACGCACAGCATCGGCTAAAATCTGCACTTCTTGTTTTCGCAACTCCTTGAGTTCGGCAGAAACATCTTCCCGGGGACGCCAGTTGACTAAAGGAGAAATCTCGATGGCCGAAGAAACCAGTGGACCATAGCGTTCCTTAAAATAACCTGCATTTCCCGCAGAACCTTTCGCCGGACTTACTTTGGCGGGTTTATAGGCTACGGCATGTTCAATCACCTCCTCGGCAATCTGTTTGATCTGCTCGTCGGTAAGATCAAGGTGTCCGCCCTTGGCCGGCATCTTCACCAGGGACTGGGAATCCGGAGGACTTCCGTAAGTAATGAACTTTACGACCGCGTCTAGCCCGCCTTGTTTGACTACCTTGGAGGTGAGCAAACTGGGGAAGACCCCACCCACCCCATTTAGGTCCGGTCCATGGCAGGGTGCACATTTTTGAATAACCAAAGGAGAGGGTGCCGTTTTGGCACCAAGCAGGGAGACTACTGAGAGGAAGAAAAGGATGGGTTTAAGCGAATTCATTAAGAAAAAGTTGATTCGAAATATGCAGGATGTAGAAAACCTACCTTTTCAGAGGAGTATGAGCTTCATCCATACACTCCTGAATTTGGGCAACGATTTCCGGATACTTGTCCGCAAGATTGTTCTGCTCGCCCGGGTCCTTGGATAGGTCATAGAGCTCAATCTTACCGGTTCGGTTCTTCCATTTTTGCCACCCCCTCAAAACACCCTTCCACTTGCCCATTCGCACGGCTTTGTCGTGATCCTTGGTCTGGGGATGCTCAAAGTAGAGGTAGTCATGCTTTTTCTGTTTCTTCCCCAATAGTTCCGAAAGAAAGGATAGACCATCGGCCTGCTTGGGCGTGGGTTGACCAGTAAGCTCTGTCATGGTGGGCATCACATCCCAAAATGCACTGATGTGATCGCTCTGAGTGCCCGGCTTGATCTTACCTGGCCAGCGGGCCAGAAAAGGAGAATTAATACCTCCCTCATAAAGATCACGCTTGATGCCACGCAGTGGTCCGTTGGAGTCCCAGAAGTTTGGGTTATGACCGCCCTCCATGTGGGTTCCATTATCGCTGGCGAACAGAACCAAGGTATTTTCATCCACTCCCAGGTCTTGCAACATTTTGATCAACTGCCCAATTTGGTTATCGAAATTCTCCATCATCGCAGCATATCCAGCGATGGGGTTCACCACATTTGGACAGGGTTCTCCTGGACCCGCTCCATATTTGCCTATGCGTTGGTCAAACTCCGGATACACTTTTCGCCACTTCTCATGGAGTTCTTTCGGAGCATGCATGGCTGCATGGGGCACGGCGGTGGGAATATAGCAGAAAAAAGGTTTTTTCTGTTTCACACTTTTTTTGATAAAGGAAAACGCATCCTCCATAATGAGGTCGTGAATATAAGTACCTTCCTTAAGAGGGATTTCCTTTCCATCCCGCACGATGCTGGTTGGATAATAGGTATGAGCAATCATTTGGTTTTTCCACCCCGAAAAATGGTCGAATCCATGGGATAATGGATTTTGGGCACCAGGTTCGTTTGTATGGCCAAGTCCCCATTTCCCGAATGCACCCGTGGCATAACCAGCATTTTTAAAGATGCGAGGTAAAGTGACCATTTCAGGATCCAAGGCGAGGGTTGGTTCATGCCCATTTCCCCGGCAATGCACATGACCGGGATGTTGACCCGTCATCAGAACCGCTCGGGAAGGCGAACAGACGGTGTTCCCCGAATAGTGGGAGGAAAACTTCATTCCCTCTTTCGCCAATCTGTCGATTCCAGGAGTTTTCAATTTCTTCTGCCCGTAACAGCCTAGGTCACCCTTTCCCAGATCGTCTGCTAAGATATAGACCACATTGGGCAGAGCAAAAATCGCCGAGCAAAGGCTAAACGCTAAAAATAGATAAGAAAATATCCTAAAAATTCTCATATCCGTACCTTGTACAAAACCTTTTTTTCGGGCAAACTCATATTCGATTACTGAAGAAAATAAAAAGGGAGGCGCCCGAAAACGCCTCCCTCTCTATATAATGATATCCCTGGTTCGCTAGTCTTTCCGACCTAGAACCGACATCACGATCAACAAGGCCACAATGCTGGCCAAGCTGGCTCCCGATCCAATGAACGAGTTTACCACGCTCGTGATGTTTCCGATGATGTCAATTCCACCACCACCGGTACCGAATACGACCTGAACCACCACGAGTAGTCCGATTGCACCGATTAGTATTTGTGTAAGGCCGCCAATGGCTTCCTTGAGTTTACTGGCTACGTTATCCATGTTTTTATATCCCCCCACTTTAGGTTAGGTTTGTTACAGTTTTTTCAGGATTGCAAGTAACACGAATGGCTACTTGGTTCTCTGAAAAATTGCCAAAATCAACAAAATCGCGATCAGACCGACGAACCCGTTCTGACCACCAATCTGGTTGACGATTTGAGTAATGTTCGCGATGACGCTTCCCCCGAAGATCGCCCCCGTGCCGAACACGATTTCCACAATTACGCCAAGCGCAATCAAGCCGATTCCAATTTGTGATGTGAGCTTGATCCACTCATGCAGTTGCGAGATCATATCTTTCATTTCGTTGTGCCTCTCTTTTTAGTTTCGGAGCCAAGGGAGCCCCGTTTCGGCTAGCCGAAACCAAGTAAGAGCATCCACCATCCTTGACATCACCTATCAGCAATCAGACCAACTTATACGGATACTGTCAATAACTTATAATTAATTTAATTCATGACTGTATTTAGTTTTATTCATCACGTAAGCTAGGTTTGCACTTCTGATTGAGAAGCATAGTTAAAGGGTTCTGTTATTAACATGAGCAAGATCAAGGAAAGTCCCGATCACTTTATACCCGTTTGATGAAAAGGGCGGGCGAATCAGAGCATCGCTACTGCTTCAGCAAATGCCTCACCTGATCATACTCCGGATTGACACACTTGTTACCCCAACGCTTGAGCACACTCAGCAGACCAATATCGGATTCAGGACTTTGCCCCTTATCTCCGGTCTCCTTTAGCCAACCGCTGAGCAGTGCCCGGTGGCGAAGCAACTCCTCCTTGTACTTGGGATCCTCCGCGAGGTTGTAAATTTCATGTGGATCTTTTTCCAGATCGTACAGCGCCTCCTCTGGGCGGTGATCGGAAAAGAAAACCTTCTGTACCTCATTCATCTTTCCTTCGGCCATCAGTCTGCGAAAGTCCTGCGAGACCTGCCAGGGATCTTTATAACTCGGCTGCATGTAAGGGCGGTCGGTT
>JAQCIX010000191.1 GCA_027593365.1 Verrucomicrobiota bacterium | reverse complement strand
CTTTATTCCCGGTAGTGGTAACAAAAATGTCGGCCGTAGCGAGGGCATCCTCAACGGTGGTTACTTGAAAACCTGCCATGCAAGCTTGTAAAGCACAAATCGGGTCGACTTCAGAAACCATTACTCTTGCCTTTTCATTAAAGAGAGAATCAGCAGAACCTTTGCCCACATCTCCAAATCCGCAAACCATCGCAACTTTACCAGAAATCATAACATCCATAGCACGTTTGATCCCATCCACTAGGGAGTGGCGGCATCCGTAATTGTTATCGAACTTGGACTTGGTTACGGAGTCATTTACATTAATCGCTTGGAAGAGAAGCTTTCCTTCTTCCTGCATTTGAATCAGGCGGTGGACGCCAGTGGTGGTTTCTTCCGAAACGCCTACAACACCTTCAGCAACTTTCGACCAGTGACCAGGTTTCTCTGATAGAGTCTTCTTGAGAAGGTCTTTAATCACTTGCTCCTCATGATTGCCGGAAGGAGTGTTAACCCAATCGCTACCATTTTCAAGCTCCACACCTTTATGAATAAGCAAGGTAGCATCTCCCCCATCATCGACAATTTGATCAGGACCGGAACCATCTGGCCAGGTAAGAGCATTCCAAGTGCAGTCCCAGTAATCTTCGAGGGTTTCACCTTTCCAGGCAAACACAGGAATTCCAGCAGCGGCAATAGCCGCAGCAGCATGGTCTTGGGTAGAAAAAATATTGCAAGAGCACCAGCGAACATCAGCACCAAGCTCGACCAAAGTTTCAATCAGCACCGCGGTTTGTATGGTCATGTGCAGGGAACCCATAATCTTAACTCCAGCCAATGGTTTGGATGGTCCATACTTGGCGCGGGTTGCCATGAGACCGGGCATTTCATGCTCGGCAATGGAGATTTCTTTGCGGCCAAATTCTGCGAGAGTGATATCTGCAACTTTGTAGTCGAGGGATACGGGGGCGATGGTTTCTGTCATAGTAGTCATGGGTTATAAAACGGAGTGAATAAGAAAGCGGATTACAATAATTATAAATTTAGACGAGAATTAGCAGGCCGCTTGCTTCAGATCATTTGCACGAGAGGTGTCTTCCCAAGGCAATCCAGCCTTCCCAAAATGGCCATAATGGGTGGTTTCACGATAGATGGGACGGAGAAGATTTAATTGAGAGACGATATCGGCAGGTTTGAAGGAAAAAACCTCCTTTACTGCTTTCTCTATTTTGCTCTCATCCACTTTTTCAGTGCCAAAACAATCGAGCGTGATACTCGTTGGTTCAGGGTGCCCGATGGCATAGGCGAGTTGAATTTCAGCCCGATCGGCCAAACCTGCAGACACCACATTCTTCGCAACCCAGCGGCACATGTAAGCAGCGGACCGATCCACTTTGCTGGGATCTTTACCAGAAAAAGCACCTCCACCATGCCTGCCCCAACCGCCGTAGGTATCGACGATGATCTTTCTGCCTGTAAGCCCCGAATCCCCCTGAGGTCCACCAATCACAAAACGACCGGTCGGGTTGATGAGATATTCGGTGTCAGAAGATAAAAGGTCTTGGGGCAAAGAAGGTTTAACGACCTCCTCCGTAATAAAATCGCGGATGGTCTCATTGGAAACATCGGCAGCATGTTGTGTAGAAACCACTACATTTTGGATACCTACCATTTTCCCATCCACGTACTTTAAAGCCACCTGAGACTTACAGTCAGGACGCAACCAAGGTGCCCGTTCTCCGGCATGTCGAATCTCAGCCATTCTACGTAAAATGCGATGGGCGAACATAACCGGAGCGGGCATCAGCTCTTCAGTCTCATTGCATGCATAGCCAAACATGATGCCCTGATCTCCAGCTCCTTGCTCGGCAGTGCCCTTCCCTTCAGCTGCAGCGGCATCGACCCCCTGTCCAATATCACGGGACTGAGCAGTCAATTGATTCGTAATAAATACCTGATCCGCGTGAAAGATATCATCATCATTGGTGTAACCAATTTTACGGATCGCTTCACGGACCACATCTTCGTAATCAAACTTCGCAGCGGTGGTAATCTCTCCAGCAATAGTTACGCAATTGCTTTTTACAAGAGTCTCGCAAGCTACCCGACTGTGTGGGTCCTGCGCCAAGCATGCATCCAATACACTGTCGGAAATGGAATCAGAAACTTTATCGGGGTGGCCTTCGCCAACGGATTCAGAGGAGAAAATGAATGATTTTGACATGATCCAATCGAATCAAAACCACCTTAGGAATGCAAGTTTATTCATCAACGCATCATGATGCGTTGATATGTTTTTTAATTTTTAGTTTTCCTCTTCCACAAATCGGAGAGGTATTTTCCGTACGTCGAAGACCCATGGGCAATGGCTGCTCCTTTTAATTGATCGAGACTCAACCATCCCTTGTAAAATCCGATTTCTTCGAGGCAGGCAATTTTTAGACCCTGTCTTCTCTCTATGACTTTCACAAAATCGGTCGCCGAAGCCAAGCTATCATGGTTTCCGGTGTCCAACCAAGCAGTACCCCGGCCCATCACCTCAACGGATAACTCACCCGCCTCTAAATAGACCCGGTTCAGATCGGTGATTTCCAACTCTCCCCGTGGAGATGGGTTTAAAGCCTTAGCCCGGTGACTTGCTTGTTCATCATAAAAATATAACCCCGGCACCGCATAGTTTGATTTTGGTTCCAGCGGTTTTTCCTCCAAGGAAATCGCTTTACCCATACCATCAAACTCAACCACGCCATAGCTGGTTGGATCCGACACATGGTACCCAAAGATCGTCGCTCCACTTGAACGGTTATCCGCTTCAGCAAGGATTTGCTCTAATTCATTGCTATAAAATATATTATCACCAAGGATCAGAGTGGAAGGTGCACCCGCAAGAAAATCTTCGGCTATGATAAGGGCCTGGGCCAATCCCTCTGGCTTGGGCTGTTCTGCATAGGTAAAGGATACGCCAAATCTGGAACCATTCCCGAGTAGTTCTTTGAACATAGGTAAATCTCTGGGAGTGGAAATAATCATAATCTCTTTGATCCCAGCTAGCATCAAAATAGAAATTGGATAATAAACCATCGGTTTATCATAAACGGGCATGAGTTGCTTACTTACAGCCATTGTTAAGGGGTACAACCGCGTACCCGACCCACCCGCCAAGACAATACCTTTTCTTTTCTTCATGAGGCTCCCAACCTTTCCCGTTGGTATTTCCCAGAAGTTACATTGTCGCACCATGTTTGGTTGGAAAGATACCAAGCTACGGTATCAGCCATACCCTCTTCAAATCCATATTGAGGAACCCACCCCAGCTCCTCTTTAATTTT
>JAQCIX010000016.1 GCA_027593365.1 Verrucomicrobiota bacterium | reverse complement strand
AGAATTACGGAATCATAATCGTCGATCAATTTTTGGGCTGAAATATCTTTGCCTATCTCTGTCGAAACAACAAATTCAATTCCTTCAGCAGCCATTAAATCGACCCGTCTCTGCACCACTTCTTTCTCTAACTTCATGTTAGGGATTCCATAGAGTAGAAGGCCTCCGATGCGATCCGCACGCTCGTACACGGTAACTTGATGACCCGCTTTATTGAGCTGATCCGCAGCTGCAAGACCCGCAGGCCCCGAACCAACTACAGCAACCTTCTTGCCTGACCTCTTAGACGGCGGCCTAGGAGTAACCCAACCTTCCTTAAAACCCTTATCGATAATCGAACATTCGATACTCTTAATCGTAACTGGAGGTTCAATCACACCCAGTACACAGGAACCCTCACAGGGCGCTGGACAAACTCGACCAGTAAATTCAGGAAAATTGTTTGTTTTATGCAAGCGCTCTAATGCATCTTTCCATTTACCTTTGTAAACTAAGTCATTCCATTCTGGGATCAAATTATTGATCGGACATCCACTAGCCATATTACTGAGGGTCATTCCAGTATGGCAGTAAGGAGTGCCACAATCCATACATCTAGCACCCTGTTGACAAATCTTATCTTCGTCAAAAGGCTCGTGTATTTCTTTCCAGTCTTTAATTCGGTCGAGAGGTTTCCGATCCGCAATCGTCTCTCTACTATGTTCCAAAAATCCAGTTGGTTTACCCATGATAATTCAATTCTATGGTTTAGTGGCCTGCGGCTACATTTTCTTCAAAAGCTGCCTGAATCGCATCGTCTCCTTCTAGGCCGCGTTCTTCTGCCTTTTTAAGAGCTTTCAAAACTCGCTCATAATCTTCAGGCATAACCTTAATAAATTTTTGCACGGAAGAACTCCAATTATCCAGTAACATGGCAGCTCTAGTAGAACCCGTGTAATCCAAATGCTTTGTCACCAAGTCTTTAACTTCAGTAATATCCTGATCTTCACACTCCACTAAGGGGTAGGTTTTGACCATTTCATGATTTAATCTTTTAGAAATGAAGTCTCCTTCCTCATCGTAAATGTAAGCGACTCCTCCAGACATACCAGCACCAAAATTCCTGCCAGTTTTACCAAGGCAAAGAACTAACCCTCCGGTCATATATTCGCAACCGTGGTCACCTAAGCCTTCGACAACCGCACGAACTCCTGAATTTCTGACACAAAATCTTTCGCCGACGACACCTGAAACAAAGGCTTGTCCGGATGTTGCACCATAGAAGCAGACATTTCCGGCAATGATATTTTCATGTGCCTCAAAGGGAGAGTCTTGTGGTGGGCGTACGATAATTTTAGCTCCGGAAAGACCTTTGCCTAAGTAGTCGTTGGTATCTCCAGTTACCGTAAAAGTCATGCCTTTAGGGCAGAAAGCACCCAAGCTTTGGCCAGCAGAGCCCTTTAAATTAATAGAAACCGTATCTTCAGGAAGGCCATCAGGACCATATTTTCTAGAAATCTCGGCTCCAGTAATTGTACCCACAACTCGATCTGTATTAATCACAGGCAAATCAATACAAACCGCATCACCATTCAATAATGCAGGTTCAGCTTGTTTTAATATTTCTCGGTTATCTAGACACTGCTCAAGCAAGTGATCCTGTTTCATTTGGCAATAAGTTCCCACATGTGGACCAACATCTGGGCGATGAAGAATTCCACTGTAATCAAGCCCCTTGGCTTTCCAATGTTCAATCGCACTTCTCAATTCTAACTTATCAACCCGACCCACCATTTCATTTACAGTACGGAAGCCCAGAGACGCCATAGTTTCTCTCATTTCTTCGGCAACAAAATTCATAAAATGAACGACTGCGTCCGCCCCTCCCGAAAATTTAGCACGAAGTCTTGGGTCTTGGGTAGCGATTCCTACTGGACAGGTATTTTTGTGACAAACCCGCATCATTAAGCAGCCGAGAGTAATTAAAGGAGCTGTGGCAAAACCAAATTCCTCAGCACCCAGAAGGCAAGCTATCGCAACATCTCTTCCTGTCTTCAATTGCCCATCTGTCTCCAAAACAACTCGGCTTCTAAGATCGTTAAGTAAAAGTGTTTGATTCGTTTCAGCTAGACCAAGCTCCCAAGGAGCACCCGCATGCTGGATAGAAGAACGGGGCGAAGCACCTGTTCCACCATCATAACCAGAAATTAGAATAACATCAGCTTTTGCTTTGGCAACGCCAGCAGCAACCGTACCCACACCAACTTCGGAAACTAATTTTACATTAATACGAGCATGGTGATTAGAATTCTTAAGGTCATGTATAAGCTCCGCCAAATCTTCGATGGAATAAATATCGTGGTGCGGTGGAGGGGAGATAAGACCAACACCCGGGGTCGTTCCACGAGTTTTGGCGATAGGGGGCAATACCTTGTGACCGGGTAATTCCCCACCCTCTCCAGGCTTAGCACCTTGCACAATCTTGATTTGAATCTCATCTGAATTAACTAGGTAAAAACTAGTCACACCGAACCGACCACTTGCTACTTGTTTGATAGCCGATCTGCGGGAATCTCCATTGGCTTCTGGAGTAAATCTCTCAAGGTCTTCTCCGCCCTCACCAGTGTTTGATTTACCACCCAACCGATTCATCGCAATCGCAAGGCTTTCATGAGCTTCCTTCGAGATAGACCCGTAGGACATGGCTCCAGTCTTAAATCTTTTCACAATTTCAGAAGCGGGCTCAACTTCATCCAATGGAATAGCCTGAGATAAATCCGCTTTAAAATCCATTAATCCACGGAGTGTAAATAAGTCTTTGGACTGGTCATTAACCGCATTGGAATATTCGCGGAAGACCTCGAAATTTCCGAGTCTGGTTGCTTTCTGAAGCTTATGAATAGTAGTCGGATTAAATAAGTGCTTTTCTCCATTTGCTCGCCACTGATAAACCCCACCGGGATCTAAATTAAGTGCACGAGCATCTGCACGATCCGCAAATCCAAATTGGTGTCGAGCGTGGGCTTCTCTAGCAATCGCATCTAGCCCAATCCCCTCCACTCGGGAAGGTGTTTTGGTAAAGTAAGCATCAATCAGCCCTTGGTTTAATCCAATGGACTCAAATATTTGTGCACCTCTGTAGGAAGCGATGGTAGAGATTCCCATTTTAGACATGGTTTTAATCACTCCGCCCAAATTCGCTTTCAGGAATTTAGCACATGCTTCTCTAGGATTTCCTTCTAAATCACCAATGGAAATTAAATGACGAACGGTTTCCAGTGCTAAATAGGGATTGATCAAATCGGCACCATATCCCAATAAAAGGGCAAAATGCTGAACCTCCCTAGGTTCGCCAGACTCAACAATAAGAGATACCTTGGTTCTCGTGCCTTTACGGATTAAATGATGGTGGAGTCCTGAGCAAGCAAGCAAGCTTGGAATAGCAGCACGATCGCTAGAAATCTCTCGGTCTGAAAGGATAAGCAAATTGGCTCCATTCTCGATCGCAGAGTCAGCTTCTGAGAATAGTTTGTTCAGTGATTCTTTGAGAGAATTTGAGACCGATCCCTTACCATTCGAATCGAAATAAGTACCCAATGTTAAAGATTTAAAACCATCGGGTAAACTCGACTTAATTTGACTAATTACAAGATCGTCCACCAAAGGGCTTTCAAATTTAATCATTCTTGAACTTTCTGGACCAGGCTTGGTTAAATTTCCTTCTGACCCAAGAAAAGTAACAGAGGCGGTTACGATTTCTTCACGTATTGGGTCAATTGGAGGATTCGTAACCTGAGCAAACAGTTGCTTAAAATAATTGAACAATAACTGAGATTTATCCGATAGAATGGCCAATGGTGAGTCGTTACCCATGGAACCAAGTGGTTGCTTGCCACTATCTGCACTGGGTCCAATCAAAAAGCGTAAGTCTTCAAATGTGTAGCCAAAAGCTTTTTGCCTAGATAAAATCGATTCAAAGTCGTCCGAGAATTCGTGTGGAACCTCGGGCAGATCTTTTTGGAGGATTAAAGAGGATTTGAGCCACTCACCGTAGGGTTCTTGTTTGGCAATCCTTTCCTTTACTTCGCCATCTTCGATAATTCTACCCTCTTCCATATCAATCAGGAACATTCTACCAGGTTCAAGTCTTCCTTTTTTGATAACTTTAGATGATGGAATCGAAGATAGAACACCCACTTCAGAGGCAAGAATAACTCGATCATCAGATGTAACATAATATCTGGAAGGCCTGAGACCATTTCGGTCTAAAACCGCACCTATTTGAACTCCGTCCGAAAATGCAATGGAAGCAGGGCCATCCCATGGCTCCATCAAGCAAGCATGAAACTCATAAAAGTCTCTCTTATGAGATTCCATGCTTTGATGTTTTTCCCAAGGTTCGGGAATCATCATCATCATAGAGTGAGCAAGACTGCGCCCAGATAAAGTGAGGAACTCGAGACAGTTGTCAAATTTCTGAGAGTCAGAGCCGTCCGCCCGGATGATAGGGAAAAGTTTGTGCACATCATCTCCAAACACTTCACTGGCAAGCTGCATTTGGCGGGCATAAAGCCAATTTTCATTTCCACGAACCGTGTTAATCTCACCATTGTGGCAAATATATCGAAATGGTTGGGCTCGCGGCCAACTTGGGAAAGTATTTGTAGAAAATCTTGAGTGAGTCAGAGCCAATGCCGATTCCATGTCAGAATCACCCAAATCAGGAAAGTACTCTCCGAGTTGCTCTGTAGTGAGCATCCCTTTGTATACAATCGTTCGGGACGAGAAACAGCATGCATGAAAATCTACATCCGATCCATGTTCCGAATACCTTAACCGATGGCTAATTATACGTCTGGCTAGATAGAGTTTTCTTTCAAATGCTAGACCTTTGTCAACGCCAGTCGGTCTATTAACAAAGAGTTGCTCCATCACAGGTTCGCACGCGGCAGATGCTTTACCAAGGATCTCGCTTTTAACTGGTACTTTCCGCCAGCATATTAAATCAATCCCTTCTTCTTTTAAAACATCCTCAACTACCTTTTTTTCAGCCTCTCTTTGGGAATCGGCTGCTGAAAGAAATAAAAACGCTACTCCATAATCACCCGAGGGAGGTAAAGAAATCAAGGAATTCTTAGATAGGACTTTGCGGAAGAACTTATCGGGGATTTGTATGAATATACCCGCACCATCACCAGTTATTGGGTCACAACCACATCCACCACGGTGATCGAGATTCACACAAATCTCCAAAGCACCTTGCACGATATCGTGGGACTGACGTCCCTTCATATCAACAATTAATCCGATTCCGCAATTCTCGTGTTCAAACTGTGGATCATACAAACCTTGTTTAGGGGGGATAGTCATATTGTTCAGAATATATAAAAGCCTGTGTATTTCAAAAAGGAATGAATCATTCTGCGCCATGCAGATACTCGGTCAAGGCAGAAGGGTAATGTATCAATCTATCTAGTTAAGTTCTTAGATCGACAGTAAAATATATTTTAAATACTAGAAATTTTGGAATAAATTAGTTTACGTTAAATTTTTCGATTATCTTGTTTGCGAAAAATGAGGGAAGATGAATAATTGAGTCTATGGAAATTAAAGCTTATTTAAAACCTTCTTGTGGTTGGAGTATGGGAGTACGAGCAATTATGGAAAAATACTCTCTAGCTTTCGAGGACCTTGATATTATCAATAATCAAGAATTATTTGCAGAAATGGTACAAAAGACAGGCCAAACCAACCAACCTTGTGTTGAGATAGATGGTGTTATGCTCGCTGATGTTAGTGGTGAAGAGGTAGAAGAGTATCTTTTGGCCAACAAACTTGTTGAAGGGAATGACGAAAAACCTAGTGTACCGATTGATTCTGCTTGCACTGATGAGGAACATCGTCGTATGGCAGAAGAGAATTCTTCACCTGTCAGGTTTTTCTAATCTTATCTATTAATCATGAGTTATGTTGTTACTGAAAAATGTGTAGACTGTAAGTTTACGAGTTGCGTATCCGTTTGCCCTGTAGATGCTTTCCACGAACTCCCCGACCGTCTCTACATTAATCCTGAAACCTGCATCGATTGCAATGCATGCATGGATGAATGCCCAGTGGAGGCTATTTATCCAGACATGGATGTGCCAGAAGAGTTACAAGAGTGGATTGAGTTAAATGAAAAGGCCGAAGATTACCCTCAATTAATTGGTCAAAAAGACGCGCTCAAAGGCCCCAAGTGCGTAGATCCTGACGCAGATCAATAAAGATACTTCATTAAGCTTGCACAATCTTTTGCAAGCAATCTAGTTTAGTTCAATTGCCCAATGAAATCTAAATTTAAAAAAATTAATATTCGATTAAACCACTCTTCTCCTGAACTTTTTTCAGGGAATGATCCATGTTTTACTTTTTTGGTTTTCCATAATCCTGCATCGGTAGAGGTGAATGATTCCTTTTTTGATGCCACTGCCTCATCTGTTTTAATTAGAAAGCCAGAAGTTTCTTTGAATGTAAATTCATCAGGGAATTACGCACTTTCTTACAGCTACTTAAGTTTCTCTGGGCAAGATGCGGTAAAAATCTTTTCTTTATCAAACGCCGAAGCCAATATTTTACTAAAACCTCTTCAGGTACATTTCACTGACAGCATTTTTACCAAAATTGAAACTGAATTGTCTCACAAAGGGGTTAATTGGGAAAGTGTGGTCAGTGCATATATCTTGGAATTACTGAGCAAAACCTACAGACTTTCAAACCACGATTTCGTTGAAACTCTACCAGACCACGCACAAAATCTTCGTGACCTTAGATCAGAAATCCATGAAAATTACTTCAAACCATGGAAGATCGATGAAATGGCTGAGAAAATGAATCTCAGCACCAGTCGCTTTGCCTCCTTATACAAATCTACTTTCAAAATCAGTCCTACGGAAGACCTTATTCAAACTAGGATAGATCAAGCTAAAAAGATGCTATCCAGCTCAAAAGTTAGCGTGAAAAAAGTATCAGAAGCATGTGGTTTTGAGAGCGTGCATTACTTCCATCGTGCTTTTAAAAAGAGAGCAAACTCAACTCCCAAACATTTTCAAAATCGTCAATTTGCTCAAGAAGGTTCAGTCTACACCCCAGAAAGGCATTTTTCATTAGATCGCTTAACCCAACTCGCGGAATACTCAGGTATCATTGAAATGATTAATGGAGAACTCAAATTCCACGGGAATACCGAACATGTCTCAGAGTTGCTCGGGTATGATCAGGCTTACCTTCGAGATCGTCCATTCATGGATTTTGTCGCCCCTGAGGATGTACACCTCGCACAGGATGGAGCCAAAAATATCCTCAAAAATAAGAATATTTTAGATCTGAATATCAGACTGCTTGCCAAAAGTGGCGATAAAGTTTCAGTACAATTTTCTGCTCTCTTAAAAGGCAAAAATTGGTATTGGTTTATTAAACATGCAGCTGTCGCTGCAATTTAAACTTTAGTCACTTGACCAACTAAAGTTTCCGGCACCCTCGCCGTTGACTTGTTTTTCAATGCCATCATCCACGGCAAATCTTATGTTTTGGAGGGATGAACTATAGCATCGAAAACTCTTGCTGAAAGGAATCGATTTTTCCCATCCAAGCTCAATATTTTTGAATTCGTGAAAAATCTTAGGGGACTTCCCCTCATCGCTAATGATGAGCCTTTCAATGGGCCCAACTGCAGCCAATCTCAAGAGTGATTCATCTTTTAATGTTGTGCCAAGTTTATCCCCTTCAGGAGCTAAGGATGTCTTGTTGGGATTGAAATTTGTTTCACGGACAGAAGTTGCTTGTTCTAAATCTGCCGAATTTGACATTTCATTTTGTTCCTCTGAAGAGGAAAATGCCCAAATCAACAAAATGGCAAATATGATAACGATAAAGCTGATTCCGCCAATAAACAGAATGGGCTTAGAAATATTTGCATTAGAACGACTCTGAGATGAAGATCGATGGTTATCTACAACTGAAATTTCTTTAGTGGGATCTGTATTTTCAGGAGAACCAATTTTACCAATCGTTTTTTTAACAGTTTTATTTTTAACAGATCCGATCTCCAAATTTAGATCTGCAACTGCGGACTCTGGATCGATTCCAAGGAAACGAGCGTACACTCTGATAAAACCTCGAAGGTAAACCTCTGGTAAATTGATGTCGAAATTTCCGGCTTCAAAAGAACTGAGAAAGTCTCCTCGAATTTTCGTAGATTCAGATGCCTCTCTTATAGAAATTCCTTTTCGGTTTCTTGCATCTTCGAGTTTTTGTCCTATAGCCATGGTGGTTTAAAGTTTCATAACATTTTCACTAAAATGAAAGATGATCAAGTTGAGAATGCAAACATCTACAAATCCATGAGAATCTCTCTCCCCTGACCAGGTAAGTCAGGACCTACCACACCCCTTTCTTCTAGCTCATCCATTATTCTAGCCGCACGATTATACCCTATGCTTAGTTTTCTTTGTAAGTTAGAAGTAGAAGCTCTTTTGGTTGTTCGAATGATTTCGACAGCTTTTTTCAGCATAGGGTCTTCGTCATCTTCCTCGCCATTCGACCCTAAGACATCTTCTTCTCCCGCAGACTCGATCTGCTCACGTACTTCTTCAATAATTTGAGGCGGTCCGTTTACCTTTAGATAATCAACAATACCATTGATCTCTTCATCACTTACAAACGCACCTTGTGCACGCATGAAGGTAGCACTTCCTGGTGGAATAAAAAGCATATCACCTTTACCGATTAATGACTCTGCTCCTTTACCATCAAGAATAGTCTGACTGTCCCGATAGGATGCTACACGAAAAGAAATGCGGCTAGGAAGATTCGCTTTAATTACACCAGTGATAACATTTACCGAAGGCCTTTGAGTGGCAATAATAAGGTGAATTCCCGCGGCTCTTGCAAGTTGTGCAAGACGAGCGATGCCAGTTTCCACATCAGCTTGAGCAACCATCATTAAATCGGCAAGCTCATCAATGATACAAACGATGTAGGGTAATTTGTTTTCAGGAATTTCGAGGGCATCGTCATCACGAGGAACCTGAATTGAAGATAAAGCAGCTCGCTCCTCAGCTGTCATTTCAGCATCCAGTAATTGAGCTTTCTCTTTTTCCTCCTTGTCTTTAAGAATTTTAGCATTGAAACCAGCGATGTTTCTGACCCCAATCTTTGAAAATATTTGGTAACGCCGTTCCATTTCAACAAGAAGCCATTTAAGGGCCCCAGGCACTTTTTTGGGCTCAGTCACCACTGGGATAAGCATATGTGGCAGATCATTGTAAACTTTCATCTCTACAATTTTAGGATCGACCATAATAAACCTTACATCCTCTGGACTTGAATAATAGCATAGGGAAGCGATTATTGCGTTTATACAAACCGTTTTACCAGAACCAGTCGAACCGGCTACCAACAAGTGTGGCATTTTCGTAAGATCTGCTACCAAAGGCTTACCACTTGCTTCCTTACCTAATACAATTGGAATTTCTGCTTTTGCATCCGCCCAAGCTTTGGACTCTAAAATTTCTTTAAGACAAACGGGTGCAGCCATATCATTGGGCACTTCTACACCCACGCAGCCTTTCCCAGGCACAGGAGCCAAAATACGCACGCTTTCGGCCCTTAAGGCCATAGCTAAATTCTTATCCAAGTTAGCAATCTTTTCTACCCGAACTCCAGCTGCAGGGTGAATATCGTATCGAGTAATTACAGGCCCTGTGTGCACTTCACCGAGTTCCACATCAATTTTAAATTCTGAAAGGGTTTCCTTTAATCTTTTGGCTTTGATCATGTGATCTTCATCTGCCCCTGAGCTTACTTCTGGAGGTTCCATTAAAAGATCCAAAGTAGGAAAGTGGTAATCGCCTTTCCGTTCGGGAAAAAGATCGGTTGCTTTCTCAGTCTTTTCCGCTCGAACCACTTTAAAACCATCATCTAAATTAACTTCAGGAATGCTTTCTGGCACTTCCTTGGTCGCGACGGGCAATTCCTCTTTCGGTTCAACCTTCTTTTCTACAGTACTCTCAGTTTCGCTAGAAATCGGTAATTTTGTTTTTTCAACTTCCCCGCTTCTCCCAATGAGACCTGGTTTAATTTCCTTAAACTCACTTTCCTTTGCGGACACATCTCCAAATAATAGGTCCTCTTTTTCCTCCGGTTTAGCTCTACTAAATAAAGATTGAAAAAGAGGTTTTTTAACCAGTTTTTCGGAGTCCTTATCGACCTCCTTGCTTTTTGGTTCTTGCGGAATATCAACTTTTTCTTTTTTGGAAAATTTTAGGAATTTCAAAAGCAATTCTTTACATCTGGATAGCTTGGCAAACCCAAATGAAAAATGAACCGCCAAGGAAGTCATCAAAAGAATGCAAGCCAACAACCACGAGCCCACCTCTCCGATCCAAATTCTTAAAAAACCACCCGAAACTAAGTGAGTTTTCTCCATTAACGGCATACCTGAATAGAGCCAAGCTCCCAAGCTTCCACCCGCACCATGTTCAAATGCAAGTTGATTTAGAAAGGGAAATCCATTCGTTTGAATCGAGTGAAAGTCCCTCAAATTTGCCATGATAGAAACTGCAATAAGAATAAAAGGCAATGGGATTAGCTTTTGATACCTTGTCGCCTTATCGGTTGGAGTTAGCAACAACCAAGCAAGTACGCCAAAAAACCATGGAAGAAACCAAGCTGACAAACCAAGTAATGCGAAAGTGAATCTTCCTATTTCAATTCCAGCCTTCCCCAGTAAAGGAGCATCGCCCTCTGGTGGGTATGAGTGATAATTCGTTGGGTCGTAATCTATGAGAGAGATGAGCATAAATAAGCTAAGCAGAGCAAAACAAAGGCCCCAACCCACTCTTTTTACAGGAGAAAGCTGAGCTAGCCCACTTTCTTTACCCGCTTTGCCAGATACGTTTGCCACTCGACTAAAGATAGCGTACGAACGCTATATAATTTCCACCACACATATTAGCTAATAGAAACTACAAAAGGGAATGATTTTCAAGTTTGAACCTCATTATTTTGAAAGAGTTTGGGGAGGAGAGTCTCTAAGAAAGATTTTATTTCGTAACATTCCTTCCAATCAAAAGATTGGAGAAGCCTGGGATTTAGTGGATCGTGAGGAATGTGAATCGCTCATCATTCATCCTCAAACTAATTCAAAAACGATTAGACATTTGTTAGAATCAAGGCCAGAAGAAATTATGGGACCGGGATGGGATAAAAGAAGGCGGTTTCCTATTTTAGTCAAATGGCTTGATTGCACAGCTCGTTTAAGCCTACAAGTCCACCCCCCATCTTCCATTGCATCATCTTTAGGTGGTCAGCCCAAGACAGAAAACTGGTATGTCATGAGTGCGAGTGAAAATGCCGGTTTATTTTTAGGTCTTAAAGATGGGAAGACCAAATCAGACTTTCTGAATGCATTAAGAAATGAAAATCTCGAGTCTGTTTGCAATCGTCTAAACTCTCGAGCAGGTAATTCCGTTTTAGTCGAAAGTGGTCGCATGCATGCCATTGATGCAGGAAATCTAATCTTAGAAATTCAGCAAAATTCCGATACGACTTACCGGGTTTATGATTGGGGAAGAAAAGACAAACTTGGTAAATCAAGAGACCTTCATGTCGAGGAATCGCTTAAGTGCATTGATTTCAATGATTTCAATGCACACTTGATCGAGCCCAATCAAACCACTGTTCAAGAACTCGCTGACTGCGAACATTTCCGTATCAGAAAATATAAAATTAAACCGAATCATACCACCACCTTAAAACACAAAAATGAACAGTGTATTCTTCTGAACCCTCTTGGTTCATCCATAAAAATTGGGGGTACTACTTTAACATCCGGACAACTTGGTCTATCGCCTTACTCAGATGATTGTACCGTTTCAAGTGAAAATGAGTGTGATGTAATTGTTACAGACAACTTTTTCAATCCCTCATGATTCTGGCATTCATGTTGACCTAGATTTCATCGAAGCATTTATTTAACAGCTTTCGACTCAAATTTTTAAAATGAATAACAAAGAAGAATCCATAGAAGCTGAAACGGATGACGAAAACACCGATAAAATAGAGAATCATAAGAATAAAGAGGAAAACTCGACCAATGATTCTGCAGGTATTGAAAAAAGACTCAGTGAAGCCTATAGTAAAAACGAGGATTTGCAGACAAAATATCTAAGAACCTTCGCCGATTTAGAAAATCTAAAGAAGAGATCGATTCGTGACAGGGAGGAAGCTATTAAGCGAGCTAGACAGCAACTTATTGAAGATTTACTACCTGTTATTGATGCTTTTAAAATAGGCATGGAAGAAGCGATCAAGGCAGACCCAGATGGTCCCATCGTCAATGGATTTAATATGGCAATCAACCAAATGGAGAAAGTTTTAGAGGAATATGGTCTCGTTTGTATCGAGGAAGTTGGGGGCACTTTTGACCCAAAAATCCAAGAGGCTATGGGTTACGAACAGGGTGAAGAGGATGATCTTGTACTGAAGATCATTCGCAAGGGTTATCGTCTTAAGGATCATTTAATCAGACCTGCCTCCGTGATCGTTTCTCAAAAGACCGAGAACACTCAGGAATCTTGAGCATCTTGATTCAATAATACTTCAATATTTTATGGCAAATAGTGACTATTACCAAGTTTTAGGTGTAAGCAGGGATGCCTCTGATTCTGAAATCAAAAAAGCGTATCGTAAGTTAGCCATCCAGTATCATCCTGATAAAAATCCTGGCGATCAAGAAGCGGAGGAAAAGTTTAAGGAAATATCTGCTGCATTTGATATCTTAAAAGACCCAGAAAAACGCGCAAAATATGATCAATTCGGTCACGATGCTTTTCGCGGAGGTTACTCTTCGGGCGGTGTTGATCCGTTTGATTTATTTAAGGATGTATTTGGTGGCGGAGGTAATTCCGGTGGATTTGGGAGTATTTTTGAGGACTTTTTTGGAGGTGGAGGTGCCAGTGGCTCATCCGAGGGATTACGTGGAAATGACTTGCGAGTCTCCGTCTCCATAACTCTTGAGCAAGCAGCCAAAGGGGTTGAAAAGGAAATTAAGTATTCGAGGCACAAAGAATGTTCAAAATGCGATGGGTCTGGTTCCTCTGATAAATCGTCTAAAAGTATGTGCCATACCTGTGGAGGAGTTGGGCAAGTTGCCTCAAATCAGGGATTCATTAGCATCCGAAGAACATGCCCAAGTTGCAATGGTTCAGGGGTCACCATAGAAAACCCCTGCAAAGACTGTAATGGCCAAGGAAGATCCAAGACCAGTGACTCTGTGAAAGTAAAGATTCCTGCAGGTATTAATGACAGTTCAAGATTGTGTTCCAGAAGCAGGGGAGATGCGGGTCCGAGAAATGGTCCTTTTGGAGATTTATATGTAGATATTCAGGTCAAATCACACGATCTTTTTGAGCGTGATGAAGATGATCTCTTTCACGAAATTTTAATTCCATTTACTTTATCAACCTTGGGCGGAACCATCGATGCCCCCACCCTTGATGGGAAGGTGACTCTTAAAATCCCACCAGGTACCCCTTCCAATAAAACCTTTCGCATCAGAGATAAAGGAATGCCGAATTTACGTGCTCCTTCTCACAAAGGAGATCTATACATTAAGACCGTGATCGATGTTCCCAAAAATCTAACCAAAGAACAAAAACAGAAACTGGTTGAATTTGGTTTGGCCTGTGGAGAAGAAGATTTGGGTACAGATTCTAGCTTACTTGATAAAGCGAAGCGGTTTTTTGAAGGAGAAAGCTGAAGGTGACTGTACCTAAGTCCTTTAGCAAAAGCATTTGTAGTTTTGAAGATGCATGCCAACAAAGAAAGAAGAAATTAGGGAATCACACAAAAATTGTACTTACAAACGGTTGTTTTGATCTTCTTCATTCTGGGCATGTCCATGCATTAGAAAAAGCATCCAAACTGGGTGACGAGCTTTGGATTGCTCTAAATTCAGATTCTAGTGTGCGTTCAATAAAGGGACCAAGTCGTCCAATTTACTCCCAATCCGAGAGAGCATACATTTTAAGGTCACTCCGTTTTGTATCACTTGTTTTTCTTTTCGATCATTCTGACCTTTCCGAAGAAATTCTAAAGCTTCGTCCAGATGTATATGTTAAATCTGGAGACTACTCTCTGGAAACCCTCAATAAAAAAGAAAAAGATGCCCTTGATCAAGTTGGGGCAAAAATTTGTTTTGTCCCTTTTATAAAAGGTTTTAGTACAACTTCCAAAATAGAATTGATTCAGAATTTAAAACCTGAACCATCCTAGCACTATGCGAATTATAATTTTAGGTTCTGGCCAAGGTTCCAACTGTAAAGCAGTCCTTGAGGCAGCTTCATCTAACCTACTACACTCCGCAGAAATTGTTGCTGTTTGTTCAGATGTAGAGACAAGTGGAATTTTAGAAATCGCAAGAAATGCATCCGTACCGAGTTTATTTTTAGGACCATACAATTTTAATAACAAGAAAGCGGATGAAACTTGGATTAAGGAAGTAAAAAAATTGAATCCGGACTTAATCGTTCTTGCCGGATTTATGAAAGTGCTGAGTCATAATTTTATTGAGTCATTTGGTGGTAAGATCATCAATTTACACCCAAGTTTGTTACCAAGCTTCCGTGGCTTAAACGCTATTAAGCAAGCATGGGATGCAGGGGTGAAAATTACAGGTTGCACAGTTCATTGGGTTTCCCCTGTGTTAGATTCAGGAGAAATTATTGCACAATCTCCAGTAAGAATCATGACAGGAGATACAATTGAGTCAGTTTCGGCAAAAGTACATGCAGCTGAGCATATGCTTTTACCTACGGTTATTGCTCAACTTGTCATGCACTTAAGCTAAAATGAACAACACCCTCCTAAAAATCTCGTCAAAGATTCATCCTGAACAAGTTGAATTTTTAGAAGTATTTCTTTACGAAGAAGCTCCTTCCCCGTGGGTACTAGAAGTAAACCATATCAATGGAAATGGTACTCTTACCGGGTATTTTTCATGCAAAGAAGAATTGAATGTTCAACAGAACAAGTTAACTACTGCACTCGATCAGCAAGTACAATTTTCGTTCACATCGGCATTGATTCAAGATCAGGATTGGAAAGAAGCATATAAAGCACACTTTCAACCTTGGAGCTACAAGAGGGTCAACCTTGTACCCATTTGGGAAAAGGAAACCTATCAATGCGGTCTTAGCGATGTAAACATTTACCTTGATCCCGGGATGGCTTTTGGCACCGGAAATCATGAATCAACCCGCATGTGTCTTGAATTTCTAATCGATAGCGTACAAAGCAATTGTGCTCAAAATAATCTAATCGACCTTGGTTGTGGTTCAGGAATCCTCTCTTTGGTGGCAAAATCAATCGGTTTTCAAAATGTTTTAGGAATCGATAACGATGAAGATGCAGTTCGTATTTCTGGCGAAAACGCTTTATTGAACAATATAAAGGGAGGCATTGCCTTTCAAACTGAAGACCTAAATCATTTTCGTAGCACACCTGACAAATTTGACTTTGTTATAGCAAATATCCAGGCAGATATTCTTATTGCTCTTTCCGATGTTATAATGAGTCTAAGCAAACAACACTCAATAATTGTGCTTTCTGGTATCTTAACGAAAGAAATGGATCAAATTATCGAAAAATTTCGAAACAATACCCAAAATACAGATGCTAATTTCTCCCTGAGAGAAATGGGAGAGTGGTCTGCCCTTAAAATAGTTAAATGAAACTTATAAAGACCAATCTGCTGCTCCTTTTTAACACTTAGTCAATAAAACTACTTTTTTTAACCTCCAAGATAAGTAAGTGCTTTGGGGATAGGAAGAGTGTAAAACGCGTAACGATCAAGACCAATAGATAGTAATTGAGCAGCTACCTTGTCCATTACGGATTGAACCGAAGATGGTGCCAAGGAAGTGTAAACTAAAGCCCATTCTTCGTTGCAAGTTTCAACTTCTGAAACGCTTTGATCCGCCATTACACCAAAGTTTGTACTTACTCCGGGAGCACCTGCCTCTAGAATGGTATCATAAACATCGCTGTAGAAGTCCCGAGGCACAACGCAATAAAGACCAATAAGATCCTTAAGAAATGTGGTATTTAATGAAGCTGATTTACTGTCACCTGAAGTTCTCCAATCTTTGGATCCTTTGATTTCGTCTATAACTGAAATGACTTGCTCCATACTCGCACCATGAGATGAACTCGCTACGGTGCTACTAACATTAATAAGACCATCTGAGACTGGTATTGAGTACATAAAACCTCTTCCAGGCTCAGTAATTCTGCCGGCACGAGCCATGTTAGTGAACACTTCGTTTGATTCAGCACGATCAACCACACACCAAACGAATTCTTTCTCTGGACCTTTGGTCATGCGAAGTAAAGGAATTTTATCTCGAATTCCCCCTCCCTCACCAAAGGTAACCGTAGGCCCGGGTGCGCCCGCAGTGAGGGCAGCTTGTGCGATATCTTCTGCTACCCCTTTTTCACAAATACAGCAAATTGCCTCAAGTGCATCTCCACTGGAAGCATGAGATGATTCTTCGTTTCCATCAGTCAAAGGAAAATGATTAGTGAATTGAGCACTCTTGCAGGAAATATTGAAAATGGCTCCAGAACCCATTCTATCTAAACGACCGCTCGCAATAGCTGTATCCGTAATTCTTTGTTTTTCTGAATCAGGCACCAACACTTGTACCAAACATTGCTCAGGGGAAGGCGGTGGAAACATTTTTGAGAGAAATCCGCCCTCATTGATGATTGAACCTCGAGCAGCGACATGAAAAATTCCTTTTGCTCCAGCCTTTTGCAAATCTTTCGAAACAGATGAAAGTGAGTCCTTTGGCAAGATAAGAGTTACCAAAGAGATGTTATTTTTAGAATTCAAAGTACTCATTTATACAGCCTCCATTTGGTGTTCTGATGCAGCGGAATTTTTAGGTTTTTTACGAACTAATAATCCAACCGTTAAGACGGTTATAATAGGCCCAACCGAGGCGAGAGATAAGACACCAAAACCATCGATTGCCCCTGTTTTTGCCCCAATACCAAGACCCATAGCTAAAACTAATGGAACCGTGATTGGCCCTGTAGTAACACCAGCACTATCCCAGCCAAAGTTAACAAAGTCTTCACTTGAGATAAAAGTGAGAATTAAAAGCAAAGCGTATGGCGGAATTAGCAGGTACCAGAGTTCCAAGTTAAAGGCAATCTTAGCAACACCAGTAGCAATACCCAATGCAACTCCTGTGGCAACTGCCTGCATTAATAGATTCTTTTTGAAAGCTCCAACAGTAATTTTTTCAACAGTTGACCCAAGAGCATTAAGGGCAGGCTCAGCTAAAGTTGCACCATACCCAAGAATAAACCCAAATAAAATGGCTAAACATTTACCAACTGTAGAAGATTGGAACATTGGCTCAATAAACCCTTCGGATTGCCAAGGTTGGATCGATGCAAAGCTTGAAACAACATTCCCGCCTAGTTGCTCACCAAGGGGAGTAAGACCAAGGGAGATCCCCAAGTTGAATAAACACATACCAATAACGGCACAAGCTATACCGATCACTAGTTCATCCATATGTTTAGGTTTTTGTCTAAGCCCTATGATTAGAACGAATAGTAGAATCGAACAAAGAGGCACAATGGCCCAGATCGCACCCTCTAGAGCACCACGATCTTGATCGGGTCCTGAAAGAATTCCATCAGGCTTGGAATAATTAATCGATCCATCTGGCTCAATTGTGTAAAAATCTTCGCCTGGATCAACTATTCCGTTGTTATTTTTATCGACTTCCTGAGGCTTAAATGTATTGGGAAAGAAATCTAATTTATTCGTAAAGGTAGACGCAATCTCAGTATTTGGATCCCAGACTGTATCAGGGGCCTTAAAGCCTTCTCGCACTACATAAATTCGAGCTCCATTTAATTCAACATTTTCTCTGTCGCCGCCCTCCAATGCTTTAGCAGAAATCGACCCTTCAGATATTTTTGTTTTAATTGTATAACCTTCAGGAAGGGACTTGTGTTCATTTAAATGATCTTGAATCTTTTTTCTCTCTTCTAAAGACAAAGACCAAGCAAGCTCACTTTCGCCTACCCCACCCTGAGAATCGATCTTCTCTTGAGCTTTTAATTCACCAAACTTTTGGAAGTCGGTGGAGTAGTTTTTTCCGTACTCTCCAGCCTCAATATGCCATTCAGCAGATGAGTGCTTTGCGTAGTAGTAGTTGTCGGTATTAAAAAGGTATAACGCATAACACATTACAGCTAAGATAGGGAATAAAGAAGCTAGGGTAACCACACCAAAGCCAGTATTGCTTGAGCCACCTGTGGATACAATTCTACAAACCCCAATACCAAGAGCCAAAACCAGGGGAACAGTAACAGGACCGGTAGTAACTGCCCCACAATCCCATGCTAATCCAAGGACATGCTTTAGTCTATCGTCTGAGAATTGCATGTAGAGAGTAAGGCATGAGAGAATAATAACTCCGGCATATATAAATGGTTTCAGTGACCATCCTTTGTAAAAACGAAGTACACCGAGTAAAACTGCTATTCCGACACCAACACCAACACAGTTTACCAAGAGTCCTGCTCCAGTGTTTAAAATAGTCCAAAGTAAAGGAGCAGCAGTGGGATCAACACCAGCACCAGCAGCTCTCAAAACTCCGATCGCAGGCTCGGCAAAAGTTGCAAACGCGCCCAAAACAAAACCAAATGCAAGACTTGTAGGAAGACAGGGTATACCCAGGATTTTCTTTCGTGGGAGCGTTGATCCGAGGGTTTCACCTAGGGGCATGAGACCCAACCGTAACCCCTCCATGAAGAAAGCCAGTCCTACAATAACAATCATGATCCCCGCAGCGATCATAAGGGAGTAAACGATAGGCAATCCCAAAACTAAAACCTGAAAAACAATCAAATACAATATGATGAACCATACACATTGAATTTGCTCTACTATCTTATCTTTAGCGAATGATAAGAGTATAGAGATTTTCTGTTGAAATGAGAGTTGTAGCTTTTTGCTATCAGATGATTGTTCGTTGCTCATATTAAAATTTAATTTAGACAAAAACTTATACTTATATCCGAGCTAGTAAAGTATATAACTATTCGCTCCAATTGGCATTAGCCAAAGTCAGAGAGGTTTTATTAGTGCCAGACTTTAAGCGAACAGGGACATTCCAAACAGCTCCAATTTTACCAACAGGTGCAGTCCCGATAAGATAATATGAACCATTTATTAAATTAGTAAAATGAGCAAACCCATCAATATCTGTTCGAATTCTGTAACCCTTGCCCTTTTCAACTTGTTCAAGAAGCAAGTTCCTAATTCTTTTATAGACGCCAGGGTAAGAGAAAGGTGTCTTCCTTGCTTTAGCCCACAATTCTTCAAACGAGCTAACCTGAGGAAAGTCCTTAAGAAAAACCCCTCCGTCAAAAAGTAGATCAGGGAAGCTTTGGGAGATAAGAAAAAACTCAGTATAAAAAACCTCCTTACTTTTTCCGTTAAGCAGAGTTACGACGGCATCAAATTCCAAACTGCATGATTCATTGGAAAACTGAATGTCAGTGGGGTTGAGGCTGGGAGAAATCTCACCTGCCTGAACAGTAATACTAGGAAAAGTAGATAATTCGTAACTTTTCGGAGCAACCCGAGGTTGAAGAGAATCTATTCCACTTTGGAACTGATCGTTTCGAAGTTTAAGGCCATCAATTTCTTGGGATTTTTGAAGTAAGTTCCTTTTTAGAACCGCAATTTCTTTTTGCAAGTTCTCTAAATGACTATCGGAAAAAGATTTAACCTTGTAATTTAGGTTTAAATCTGGGGTAGAGTTTCCTCTCAATCTTTGAATTTCAGCAATCAGCTCCTCATTTAATCGGGTGAGCGAGGCAATCGATTGATCTTTTCGCATATTTGCAGCACGAAGTTCACTCAAGGTGATTTCAAAGGAGTCACCTATTTGATTACCCTGCAAAGCAGTGTCAATTGAATCTGTTTTTAATTCTACCTCGTTGATATGAATATTACTTTGCTCGACTACTTGCGTTTGTGGTTCGGG
>JAQCIX010000190.1 GCA_027593365.1 Verrucomicrobiota bacterium | reverse complement strand
GCAAAAGATTGGTGGGCAGAGTGGAAGTGGGACGGCATTCGCTGCCAATTGCTCCGATCAGAGAGTGGGGGCATGATCTGGACTCGCGGGGATGAATCCTCAGGTGAGTCCTTTCCTGAACTGCTTGATCTTTGTCCCCATCTGCCCCGTGGAACTATTCTCGATGGTGAAATTCTGGCATGGGGAGCGGAGGGGTTGCGTTCCTTCAGCCGTTTGCAAAAGCGCCTTGGCCGAAAGGCTCCTGGCCCTTCCATTTTAAAAAAGGAACCGGTTCGGTTTATGGCCTATGATTTATTGCGCCTGGGAGGCGAAGATCTGCGGGGTCTCCGTTTCACCGAGCGTCGGGAAAAATTGGAGAAACTGATCCGGGTACTGCCGGACGGATTTCCAGTGGAGCTCTCCGCTCGGGTGGAGGGGGAAAGCTGGGAGGAATTCGCCCGGATGCGGGAGGAGTCCAGGGATCGTGGAGTGGAGGGATTGATGCTCAAACGGGTGGACTCGGTCTATTCATCAGGCCGGGTCAAGGGTGACTGGTACAAGTGGAAGGTCGATCCCTTTGTCGCCGATATGGTGGTAGTCGGGGCTCAGATGGGGCATGGCAAGCGAGCCAATCTTTATTCCGATTATACCCTGGCAGTGCTCGATGCCCACGGGGAACTGGTCACCGTGGCCAAGGCCTATTCCGGATTGTCGGACGAGGAATTGAAGGAGGTCGACCGCTTTGTCCGTAAAAACATCACCGGTAAGTTCGGTCCGGTGCGATCGGTTAGACCGGAGATCGTGTTTGAGGTCGCTTTTGAAGGTGCCCGTTCATCGGGCCGGCACAAGTCGGGCGTGGCCCTGCGTTTTCCCCGTATCCAAAACTGGCGGCGGGATAAGACACCAGCGGATGTCGATACCTTAGACAACCTTCTGGGCTATGCCCGAATGGGCGAGGCGAAAAGGGGAGAAGGCCCTAGGATGGACGACGCAGGCAATCTGCTGCTTTTCTGATCTCGGAAAGCTTATCTTCGGATAAACGGGCGAGGTTGCGCATTTGCATAGATAGGCGCTGGTTTTTAGCCAACCGGTCACGGTGGCGATCGAGGAAGTCCCAATAAAGGGTGGTGAAGGGACAGGCGTTGGGGCCAATTGATTCCTTGGGTTTGTACTTGCAGGACTTGCAGTAGTTGCTCATCCGGTCGATGTAGGCACCGGTGGCAGAGTAAGGCTTGGAGGCCATGATCCCTCCATCGGCAAACTGAGACATTCCGACTACATTGGGCGTGGTTACCCAGTCGACCGCATCAACATAGTTGGCAAGAAACCAGTCGTTGATCTCACCCGGTCTCACACCATGGAGTAAGGAGTACAAACCGATGACCATCAGTCTTTGGATGTGGTGTCCATAACCGGTATCAAGCACCTGAGTGAGGCAGGAATGCATACAGGCCATCTCCGTCTTCCCTGTCCAAAAGAAATCGGGCAGAGGTTGGTCGGCCTCAAGGAAATTGAGGTCCCGGTACTCGGGCATGTGCAAATGGTAAATGCCCCGGACATATTCCCTCCATCCGAGGATTTGGCGGATAAATCCCTCGGTGGCAGGCAGGGGGGCCTCGCCCCGCAGGTAAGCTTGTTCCGCTGCTTGGATTGCTTTACGGGGGTCGAGCAGACGGAGGTTGATCGGGGAACCAAGCAGGGAATGAAAGAGAGTGTACTCATTCGTCCACATCGCATCCTGATAACGCCCAAAGGTGGGTAGACATTCCCGGATGAACTGGTCGAGTGCTTCATCGGCCTGCTTGGGGGTGACCGGCCAGATGAACTGGGAGAGATCACCGGGGTGATCCGCAAAACGTCGGTTTACCAATTCGATCACTTCCCGGGTGATCCCGTCGGGTGGGCAACCCCGGGTCTTGGGTGCGGTGGGTGGACCCTGCTTGCCAAAGCTCTCCCGGTTGTCCTTATCAAAATTCCAGGCACCCCCGACCGGGTCCTTTCCATCCATTAATATGTCGTGTTTGCGGCGCATTTCCCGGTAGAAAAATTCCATCCGTAGGGATTTTCTGCCGCGGGCATGGTCCTCAAATTCTTGCTGCGAGCAGAGAAAATGCTCGTCCTCCCGAACTTCCCATTTGACTCCTGCATTCTCGCAAATGTTGCGAAGAGATTGTTCCACCCGGTAATCTCCAGGTTTGACGACACTAACGATTTCTGGACTGTGCTTAGCAAGATCCTTGGAAAGCAACTGGGTAAGCGATGTTTCCGTTTCCCTAAGTTCGTGGTACTCGATGGGTATGTTTTCTTTTTGTAAGTGATTGCGAAAGTGCCGCATCCCCGAGAGGAAGCAGACAATACGGTGCTTGTTGGAGCGAACATGAGTGGACTCCTCACTGGCTTCCGCCATCCAGAAGAGATCCTTTTTGCGATCGTAGTCGGCAGGCAAGAAACGCTCGTAGTCAAGCTGGTCTCCCAGCACCAGTAACAAGCGGCGGGGAGAGGGAAGGGAAATGGATGCCATTGGGTTGGTACTAGCTAGACCTGTTTCAGGGTAGCGAGAGCAGCGAGGGCCCGGGCTCTCGCTTCGGAGTGGTCCACGCAGGGGTCCGGGTAATTCTCTCCGAGGCTTACGCCCGACTCTGCGAGCACAGAGGATGGAGCAGTCCATGGACTGAAAACAAATTTCTTTGGAACCTTTTCCAACTCGGGAATCCACCGTCTGGCATACTCTCCACGGGCATCAAACTTATCACCCTGAGTAATGGGGTTGAAGATACGAAAGTAGGGAGCGGCATCTGCCCCGCAGCCGGCGGCCCATTGCCAGCCCTGGGTATTGCTGGCGAGATCGGCGTCGACGAGGGTGTCCCAAAACCATCGAGCCCCATCCTGCCAGGGCAGGAGCAGGTGCTTGACTAAAAAGGAAGCGACGATCATCCGTACCCGGTTGTGCATCCATCCGGTCTCATAGAGCTGGCGCATGCCCGCATCCACCATCGGGTACCCGGTCTTGCCGAACTGCCAGTTTTTCAGGTTTTGTGGATCATCGAGCCAAGGGAATTTTGCATACTTGGGCCGCAGGGGCTGATCGGGAATGTTAGGGAAGTGGTAAAGTAAATGGTAGGAGAATTCCCGCCATCCGATCTCCACCAAAAATTTATTTTCGCCCCGGTGACTACCTTCGGATTCCGCCTGCAGAACCGCTTGGCAAATCTGGCGGGGGCTGACCTGTCCCCAGGCAAGGTAGGGAGACAGACGGGAGGTGCCATCCACCGAAGGATGATTCCTGCGGGTGGCGTAGGAATGGGTGACTTCCTCCACGGTCCGTTCGATTTGGTGATGAGCGGCT
>JAQCIX010000189.1 GCA_027593365.1 Verrucomicrobiota bacterium | reverse complement strand
GCCAAAATAATGTGGGCCCTGCGGAAATGCTCCTGCCTTTGGCATCCGTTCACAAAAGGGAGGAATTTGCTGAAGTGATCGAGGCCAAAAAATCGGCCCATCCTGAATTATCCATTTCGGGCGGTGGAAGTATCTTCGATATGCTTACCTTTAATGAGTACTTTGGAGGGTTGGATAAATATAATTTAAGCCGTGGTCGATTCGAGGCCTTCTTTGTATACAACAGAGCTACCTCCCGCGGAGATTTGTGGGACCGCTTACGAGACCAAAGTTCCAATGATAATGTTCAGGCATTATTACGATCTATACCAGTGGACGGCAGACCTGGTTTTTTCTGGACCAAACTCATGAACGAGCCATTGGTATTTGCCTTTCCCGGGGTCAAAGTGGCTAATTTAACCGATTACCCATACTTTTCTGGGCGAAAAGTTCTTCTCTCTGTCGGCTTGCGTGGTCCGGAAGCCTTCGAAGGAAATGTTACCGAAGCTCAGGTGCGTGATCTTTGTCTTGCCGAGGCTAGAGTTGGTCTATCTGAATTTTCTGGGGAAGCCGAGTGGTTTGATGTCAGAAAAGAGGGCACAGAAACCAGCATTTCGAAAGTGGATAGTAATGTCAGCCTCCCCAATGGGCTAGATTTTGCTGACCTTGCAGACCGGTCCGTGATGTTAAAACTTGGTCGCACTAGGGACGGTGGATATGCCGTGATCATTGGCGGGATCATTAATGCAGAAGGAAAAATGGAAAGTCATGGCCGTTGGTTACCTTACCCAATTTTGGTTCCCATGATGGTGGGTACAGCCATGTCCATTGAGAAAGATTATTATTCCGCTGACACGGCTTTTGAGATTGGTCGTCTCTCTCAAAAGGCATTGGAAGGGGATCATGCATCCAAGGAAAGAATACGCTCCTTCTATTGGTCTGCCCATCAGCTTGCCCGTAAAATGAACTTAATTCAAATGGCTGAGCTTACTCAAAGCTGTCCAAACTTACAGGGTGTATTTGATCTGGCAGCTTTGATCCGCATGCTCAATCGGCCCCTTTCTTCCGCGATTGGCAAGATTAAGGAAGCCAACCGAGAAATCGGTTTCTTGCCGATGGATCAGCGTGACGATTCCCGCGATCGTTTACTCAAAATGATGGACGAAAAAAAAGTTATTCAGTCCCAATTCGATTATAAAATCCAAATTATCTACTCTGCGGCCCTTCTATCCGGAAACCCATCTGGAATTTTGAGCTTTGTTAGCAATTACCCAGTTTATCAAAAAGATGGTGATGAGGATGCGGTTGAGCAGGCTTTGGAAGATCTGAAACTGGCGATGAGTTATGGCAAGGGTTCGCTGGATCATTTGCTGGATCGAAATAAACCGGTTCATCAGGATGGCTTTGTGGTGAATTTATCCAAGCCGCTTTTTCCATTTCTAGGGGGCGGATTGCTGACCACGATCGCCCACACAAACCGGGATATTGCTATATCTCTGAAAATACTTCTGCTGATCTCTGCTTTCTTTTGTCTGCTCTTATTTATTTCAAAAACACTGCCAACTCCGAGTTTCCAAAGGTCGCATAGCCATTTCGCTTTGCGATGGATACGAAGGTTTTCGGCGGCCACCTTGTTTGCACTGCTCGGGGTGCTGGCTCTTGAGCCCACTCTTTTGCAGACTCCAAGGGGGCAAGTGTCCGTAGCCGGGTTTGATTTTGCGCTTGCGAATCTGCTCGCCTACGCCAATGAGGAATCTATGGCGGATCAAAATCTAACTATCGTTACCGCGATCGTGGCAGGAGTGTTCCTGCTTATACAAATTGTAATTTTTATGATTTGTATCTCACGCGTATCGCAAATCAAAAACGAAGAGCTCAAGGCAGGTTTAAAGCTTGGCTTGCTTGATAACGAGGAGAACCTCTTTGACCTCGGTCTGTATGTGGGTCTTGGGGGAACTGTGCTATCTCTTATCTTACTGCTTGTACTGGATGTGAAGCAGGATGCTCTGATCGGTGCCTACACTTCCACCTTATTCGGTATTTTATTTGTTGCGGCACTGAAGATTGTCATCGTTCGGCCTTACCGCAATTATTTGCTGGTCAAGCAATCTGAAGAGAAAAGCGCATGAACCGCAGCTTGCTGCTCGTTGTTTGCGACTTTCTTCTCCTTAGCATTCTTGCTTTGGCACGTTTTGATGTGCCAAAGGATGCGGTGATCGCGCAGGATGACCAAAAGGTCGTTTCCAAAGAAGTTGTGGAGAGAATCTCGGATGGCGAGAATTATGACGATGTGGTTGCTGAGTTGGAAGCGACCAATGAGACTTTATTAGAAAATTTAAGCAGCGATAAGGACGATCTTCTCGAGCAAAAACTTAAATTGGAGGCCGAAATTGCCCAGAGACAAAGAGAGCTTGAGCAAAAAGAACAGGAGATTGCTTCCAAGGATGCTGTGATTGAAGGGAACGAAGAAGCTCTCGATTTGGCAAAGAAAGAAGCTCAGGAGTTGGAGTCTCAACGAAAAGAAATTGAGAGAAAAAGGGAAGAGTTGCTTCAAAGTAATGCGGCATCCAAGAAGGAGCTTGAGTTGCTTGCTAAAAATTTGGAACAGGCCAAGAAAAAATCCGAAGAATTAGCTGAAATGAAGTCCCAAAAAGAGCAGGAAGCGGAAGCTGCCAGGCTTGAATTGGCTGCCTCAGTTGAGCGAGCTAAGGCACAGGAGTTGGCCGCTGCTGAAGCTAAGGCACTATTGATCGAGGAAAAGAAGAGATCCGATGAATTGTTAGCCTCCACTGCCAAAATTGATCAAAAAATTGATTCACTCAATAAGGGCTTGGATGGAGTGGGGCAGGACCTTAAATCTGTAGGCGAAGGGCTAGCCGGAGTGGGAGAAAAAATCTCCACTGTTTCTCAGGATGTACAAGAGTCGGTCGAGGTTCAAAAAGAAAACTTTCGTAAACTCAACGAAAGACAGACTCGTTCAGTAAACGAAATCTTCACCCGATATGAACAAAATAAAGTAAACCTGGAACTTATTTATTCCCATAAAACCGGATTCAGTCAGTCCGTGAGAGAGGATAAATTTAGTGTCGATACCATTCTGATGGTGGACGGAAATTTTGTCTACGCTCTTGTCCATGCCAAAGACAGCCCTTTCCGGGTTGAGATGAATCCTCGAAAATTAGTCTCTGTTACTGGTACTATCACTGGGTCCAAGCTCACAAAGCCACTACAGGTTAAAGAAATCGCATTTATGGATGACCCTAGAATTTTGATAGTTCCCTTATATGCGAATCCAAAGGATCTAGAAAAGACTGGGCTTGAGCTGTTCAGTGCTCCTCAAAACCCATTCCTTTTTGATGATGCGGTGGTTGTG
>JAQCIX010000188.1 GCA_027593365.1 Verrucomicrobiota bacterium | reverse complement strand
TTGGTCAAAGACTCGGAGTTTGTAGTTACTGATCGGACAGATGTCCAAAGTTACCCCCTCGCCTGCGAGCAGTTCCATGACTTCTTTATCTTTCGACGCATGGATGCCATGCTGGATTCTTTTCACACCCAGTTTGGACACTGCACTCGCTACATTTTTCGCAGGGCCAAACTCTCCCGCATGAGCTTTGAGGGTGCGCCCATTCGCACGGGCGACTTGCCACAACCTGGGCACCCAATCCAAAATAGGTAAGTCCTCCGGTCCATGTAAGTCAATCCCATGCAGCCCATCCCAGTTGGCCACCGCGTCCTCCAAGGTGGCACCAAGGTATTCGGAGTAGGAATTCCGGCTCATTCCCATAAAAATTCTTACCTCCAACCCAGGAGGCACTGCCGAACGGATCGCCTCTATGATTTCCTTCCCCGGCATCTGTAAAAACTCGATCATGCCTGCATGAAAGCTTAGTTCCACATAGCGTACATTTTGGTCGAGATGTTTTTGGAAAATTCGTCGGGCAATTTCAGTGTAATCCGATGGTTCCTTGATGATTCGCAGGGCATGATCGATCAGGATGCTCTCGAAGTGAGCAAAGCTATCGTATCGGTAACCAGGTTGGCGAAATTCTGGAACCTCTGGAAATTCTCCAGGGAAACGCTCAACGAAAAGCTCCCACGGAATCGCTCCCTCGATGTGCAGATGAGTCTCCGTCTTGGGTAGAGACTCAATAAACTTTTCCATTTTTGGGGAAGTTAACCGGTGGCCAGCAAATGGTCCGGATTTAAAGGGAGCAAATCATCCACCACAAACAAACCATCCTTACGGATCAATTCACCATCAAAGTGGATCTCTCCCCCGCCCCACTCCGGGCGCTGGATGCAGACCATATCCCAGTGCACCTGGGACTTATTGCCATTATTGGCCTCTTCATAGGCCTGCCCCGGGGTGAAGTGAAAAGAACCGGCAATCTTTTCATCAAATAAGATGTCCAGCATCGGTTCCTTAATCATGGGGTTAAACCCGATGGCAAATTCTCCAATGTAGCGTGCCCCATCGTCTGAATCGAGGATTTCATTGAGCTTTTCCTCATTCGAGGAAGCCGTTGCCTCAATGATTTTACCTTTCTCAAAGGTCAGCTTGATCCCCGAAAACGAAGTTCCCTGGTAAATGGTATCCGCATTGTATGTAACCTGCCCTTCCACGCTGTCTTTAACCGGGCAGGAAAACACCTCCCCGTCTGGAATATTATGGGTACCACCACAACCAATCGCTTGTATTCCCTTCATCGAAAAGCGTAGGTCGGTGCCCGGTCCGGTAATCTGAACCTGATCAGCTTCAGTCATACGGGTAATTAAGCCAGTCATCGCTTTCATCATCCGGTCATAATCCATACAACAGGCATCGAAATAAAAATCCTCAAACTTTCCCGTGCTCATTTTGGCCTGCTGGGCCATCGATGGCGTGGGCCAACGCAACACACACCACTTGGTCTCATTGACCCGCCAATCGAGTACAGGCTTGAGTATTTTCATCGCCCGTTGCACATCCGTGGATGGCAGGTCGGATGTCTCAAAGACATTCGCAGAGCCACGCAAGGCAATGTACGCGTCCATCTCCTTCATTCTTTCAAGCTCCCACTTAAGGGAGGACTGAAACTGCTCTTCCGTGCCCCCAAGCACACATTCCCGCTCAATCCGTCCGCTTTGCAACTGTACAAAAGGATGACCACCCTTCTCTCTCACCGCACGGACCAAGGCCAGGGTCATTTGCTCCGGAATATCAAAGGCATGAATCATTGCTTTCTCCCCAGGTTGTAAATCAACCGAGTGGGAAACTAAATTATTGGCTAATGTAAGATACCTAGGGTCCATAATGGAAAAAAAGGATAAATGGATGGCAGAAAGAAAAATTAACCTCGCCGAATTTTCGAACCTGGGAAATTGATCCGCACTCGGTACACATTCTTTACCCGGTTTATGATCTCATAAGATTTTGGATCGATCCGAGTGGGAACTTCCTTCTTTTGGATATCGACCACTGCGGTAAATCCACGCTCAGTAAATACATCAATCAGCATGGTAATGGCTAAAGGATCGTTAAGGATTTCGTTTTCCGAATTTATGTATGCAAGCCCTGAGATGGAATGTTTTTCAACGATCGGAATAAATTTGGATTTGATCAGGCCCACTACACTTTCAAACAATTCGCAGTGAAATTTTTCGTATGAATCAAGTCGGTTCACCAGGAGTTGCCTGGCATGCAATGATAACTGCTCGGCTAATGGGATCGAAGAAATCCGGTCGTAAGTGGGTTGGTCTAATTCGAGTGAACTTTGGTACTTTAATTCACTGATAATTCGCTGCTGCACCTCAATGATGCTGCCGTGTGCATTAATAAAATGGTAATGAAAGACCTCCCGCAGGGTGGTCAGGGAGTCATAGGTGGATTCCTTAAAAGTCTTGTACCTTTTGTGAGCTGATGCTTCATCGAGATCGGTTTTGCGAACCTCCCACTTCTCTCCCACGCCAGATGCATCAACCTCTTTATTGTGGGCAATGCAACGCTCTCCACGGAGGAGTTGGCGCCGTACGCTTTCATCCTCATCAATGAAGAGCATGATAATATGGAACCTGGGCTTAGGGAACTGCGACTCCTGGAAGGTTCCTAAATACTTGCTGCGTAAGGTACTTAACCTCCGGTGAAAAAGCTTTAGGCACTCCACCTGAGTCATGGTCCTGGGGTATCCATCCACCACCGCACCACTTTCAAACTTGGGGTCAAGCAAAGCACGCAGAACAAGCTTGGTAACCTCGCGATCACCTGCAAGTAATCCGGCATCTATCTTTTCTTTTGCCTCGGGTGACTGCAGTAGTTCGCTGACCACAATGGGTTTTTCAGTAAGGTCACGAAACTCCATAATGAATGCAGTCTGCGTTCCCTTACCTGCACCCGGTGCACCATTTAACCAAAAGATTTCAGCTGGAAACTTGAGGTTTTCTACACCCACTTCTTTTTCCAGTTCGTGCCAGACTGACTGGAAGATGAGTTGAGAATCCTTTACCTCAATATCCTCTACCGGCTTCTTGGACTTGGGTTCACGAACTTCATCACTCTTGAATGAAACAACATCAGGACTGGTGTTTTTGGACATAAAAAGAGTACTATTATTACAATTTGACTTCGTCAATCACAGGGGAGTAATTCTAAAAAAATTAACTCAGATTCCACCACCCAACTCGTATTCCTTCATACTGGCAAGCGTATGGTCCATCCCAAGCGAAGGTGCGGAATCATCCTCAAATGAACCCAATATTTTCGATGGCACCCCGGCAACCGATACATGCGGGGGTACATCGGCAAGCACCACACTACT
>JAQCIX010000187.1 GCA_027593365.1 Verrucomicrobiota bacterium | reverse complement strand
TGGTACTGCGATGCTTTTGATCTGGAGTGTACTTACGATTCTCTCTACCAAGCAAATGGAAAAATCTTACCTAACCCGCTGGTGAAGAAAAACTAGCATACACAGGCACAAACCCTCCATTCTTGCCTCTGGATACTTTATTCGCTGCTCCCCCCTCTTCACCATTCAATCTTCTCTCTTCACTATTTCATAAGAATTGCAGTTGCGGAACCTGTATTGCGTACTAAAATCTGCTGACAATGGGTCTTACAAATGGGTCGATGGGGTTACCTGGAATGGTTCGGGTACAAATCCTTTTTCTGGGTATTCTGGTATGGTCTGTTTGCGGGCTAACCACGCTTGCTCTAGCCAAGGAAAACCCACTCATTCCAGAGGATCCCAAGGACCGGGTGGGCCCGGGCATGGCCGAGCTTTTTGAGCGGGTTGGCCCGCTCCCGGAGTATGAACCCACCCGTAACCATATGCATGTCGGGTTTCGTTGGCAGCCCTATATCGATCAGCCCAAAAACTCCGAGGCGGATATCGAGCGCGAACTCGGCAAGGTCGGCAGTTATGCCAGCTTTTGGTACATGTCCCTGCACACCCTCCCAAGTAAGAAGAATTTAGATTACCAAAACCACCCATCCAAGGAGGCCCAGGCCATTCGCCATGCGGTTAAACTTTGCAAGGAGCGTGGGATTAAAACGGAACTGGTGATCTGGCAGGTTCCGCTGTGGATGAATGGCGGGGAGGAATATGAAGATTTCAACAAACTACCACCCGACAACCAGGCAATCTACGACATGGTCAAGGCAACCGTGGAATGGTTTGGCGAGGATGTGGATTATTATGGAATTTTTCACGAGGCCAACCACCCCAAATACTGGGACGGTTCCTGGGAAGAATTAATCGATTTATTTATCCTGCCTGCCGCCCGGGCCATCCGCGATTACGGAGAAGAAACCGGAGACACTAAAATTGTCTCCACCGCCGGCCTCTCCCCCTCCCGCGACTGCAAGGAATGGTACGATGTCCAGCTGGAATACCCCGAACTGATGGGTATGATCGATAACTTTGCCCTCAACCTCAGCGATTTTAATAACGGCTGGGGGGGAGGTTTGCTCACCTGGGTAAGCTCGGTTTGGGATCAGATGGAATACATGGACGAGCGGCTCAACGAGGAGGGCTACACCGACAAGGGTCTGGTCGCCGCTGAAAGCTGGATTTGCTGGGATGGTAAGCGCACCCCCCACGGCTCCGAAGGCACAGGAGATACAGTGGAATCCACCCTACTCATCCTCGGAGAATGTCTCCAGCGCGGGCTCAGCCTGACCAACCTTCCCTGGACAGACAACCATAGCGATTGGACGATGGGGCTGACCAAGCGGCTTGATTACAATGGACAGCTTGCTTTGTTGGGAGAAAAATTATTCCCCAACTTTACTGGTGGTCCAGCCATTGCTTCCCGTAAATTGAAGCTTACTGGCAAGGATGAAAAGCTTGTCATCCAAAATGATTCGCCTGCGTTTGAGGACCTGGAGTTCGGGTCCCCCTATGCGGTGGATGATGACCCGAACCACACCCACTATTACCTCTGGCGCTGGTTCGCCCAGTTATCGGCTGGTCCAAACGAGTGCATCCACCACACCATCGCGGGGGAGGAAGGAAACGATATTATTTTTTCCGAAATCGACGAAGATGACTACCTGCGTATCAGCTCCTACGACCGCACCGCCAACCGCTTTATTGTCCTGCTTGCCCGCAAAGATGACGATGAAGACCCAGAGGATATTGAGATCACCCTACCTGCCAGCATACAGATGGGGGCCCGATACAACCGGGATAATCTTTTTGTGGGAGAAGGGTTTAGTGAGGGCGAAGAGGTGCAAGTCCGATGGATCTCCGAAGATATCGAGCCCAAAACAGGCTACCGTAAAAACCTCACCACCGGGGAACCTGCCACCCTGCAAGTCGAAGACGGCCAGCTCACCTTTTCCATACCTTCGGCCCGCCGCCTGACCACCCTTGTATTTATGCCCAGCAAGCCCTGATTTAGGGCAGGTGAAAAAACCTTACATAATCGACATACATTTTCGAAGGCAATTGGTCATCCTGCACTGGACCGCCAGCCCATTTGGCATTACGCATCGCGTAGTTTAAAATTACCTGGGCATGTAAGTTTTTGGGAACTTCCCTCTCCCACTCAAAATCCTTTACCTTTCCATAGGTCCGATTTTTTACCTTACCACCAGAAAACTGAAAGTAAGGCTCGGTCTTCCATGCGGGCCCATCCTGAGTCAGATACCAGAAAAATTCGTCATCCGTAACCTTCAATCCAAAGGTAAAAAATTCGTAGAAATTTACCCGATTACCCTCAATTTTACCCCCATGGCCCCAATGGGCCTTGTACACCTGCTTATTAATAAAAAAATGATCTTCCGAGCGCTCGATTAGGCAATCCGATGGAATACCGTCATAGATTTCATGGGCCCTAAAATCATGCCACCACAACCCGCTCCACAAGCGGTTTTTCTCGGGGGCGGCGATAAATTCAAACATATCAATTTCAAGTAAGTCTTCCGGTTTCCAGTCTCCCACTTTTCGGGAAACCGTCCAAAAGGCACCATACCCTGCATTGTTTTGGGGCAGTTTACACCGTAGTTCCAAATACATGTTGTTGCGTAGCTCATACCCCTCCCGGGTATGCACACCGCCTGAAGAATAATTGAATGTGGTTTCTTTGAACCATGTCCTCCCCTGGACTGGCACGGGTTCCCGCTTTTGGGTAAAAATAAGCAGGCCATCCTCTAGGGTAATGTTTTCTTTTTTATAGATGCAATCAACTCCCTCGTTCTGAAGATTCTTTTGATTGATCCCCAGACCCCACATCTCATCGTTCACAATAGCTCCATCAAACTCATCCCCAAAAGCAAACTTCGCCCCAGGAGGCCCATCCAACCGGTTCTTTTCCAAAGCCAACAAAGGCATAAGAGAAATCCCCCAAAGGGTGACCATACAAGGGATGATTCTAAAAAATATTGAATAATAGGAGGAAGGACGGGCAATCATCTGGCAAGAGGTTGGCATGAACCCATGGGCAATTTGTAATTAATTATTATGATTCCATATAAGAACCAAGAATTCGTGAGGTCAACCCTACCAAAGTCCTCTAAGAGTTTTTTTAAAACCATTTTATGTACATCTATTAAAGTAAAGTTTGTATCGCTCCGCTTCGAAAATCTCTACTCTTCTTTACTAGGATCAATTTTTCTGATTCTTGAGTTTAAATTGGTCCTCGCCCGTATCTCCTCTAAGCCGAACATCTAAGGTTTATCCCTGAAAAAGCACCGAGAATAAGAAATACACTTTGCTCCGTTTTATGGATCAGATAAGGTCAGGGAATAC
>JAQCIX010000186.1 GCA_027593365.1 Verrucomicrobiota bacterium | reverse complement strand
CGGGTACTTCCTGTAATTAAAGAAACTTTATTTTCTAACAAGTAGGACATATTCAATCTATCTAGGATCTTTAATTTGATATTTCAAATGTATTCCAAATATCAAAATTCAGGCTTATTTTCCACGATAAGGGTTGGCAGGTAAGCCCTGAACCCCCAAACCATCGACAACAAAAACAGAACCTGCATTTGGCTCTTCTAAAGTTTTGTGAACGCCCGTGGTGACAAAGAGCCGATCCAACCGATCTCCTCCAAAAGTGCATGCAGTAGTTTCCACACAGGGAAAATCGATCTTGTTGACCAATTGCCCATCTTCTGGATTCACGCAAACTACTGCCCCTCCATGGCACATGGCCACCCAGAGCAAACCATTCGAATCAATCGTCATTCCATCCGGTGAGCCATCCACATCTAAGTCTTTAAAATCAACTGCAGTTCGAGCATTGGAGATATCTCCGCTCAACCGGTCGTAGTGATAAACCATGACCTTTTGGCTCGGAGTATCAATGTAGTACATCGATTGCAGGGAATCGTTCCAGCAGATACCGTTGGAATTGGTAACGCCAGTAATTTTCAGATGGATCGTCCCGCCTTGATCCAGTTGATATAAATTCGCATCGCCTTGTTTCTTGACCGTGCTAATCGTTCCTGCCCAAAATCTGCCAGCAGAATCACACTTCCCATCATTAAATCGATTATCTGGTCTTTTATCAGCCTCTGGATCAGCCAGGTTCGTTGTTAGGCCCGTTTCAGGACAAAATTGATAAATGCCTGAATCTCCCGCACAAATCAAATCTCCTGATGCGGAAGGTACAACCGTCCCGATTCTTTCGCCCATATCCCAAGAAAACTCTTCACGACTAACAGGGTTAAGCTTCACCAACGCATGACCTTCAATATCGACATAGTACAAATGACCCTCCCAATAAATCGGGCCTTCACCCCACTTTGAAATGCGACTTCCTATGGTATTAATCGAAAGATTTGACATAATAATTAAGCGTGTACGGAATCACTCAAAAGTTAGAGTCCTTCTTTGTCAGCATCTTTCAAAAGAACAGACTCGAAAATAGGTCATAAGAATTCATTGGGAGAAACCGTAGATTGGAAGTATTTAATATAACAGCTACTCAACTTTAGGGGAATACAAGCCTTTGACCTCACTATACCAATTATTGTCATTAATGAGCAAATGATTGGATCTATTGGTTTGTCCAAATTCTGTGAGCAAGCGATCTTTGGCAAAGTCATGCGAAAACATTTTAAGACCCTATCCACTCAAGCAACCAACCTTTAGGTACTCGATTTAATAAAATAAAATTGATCTAAAATGATAAATTGTCAGGGAATTTAACTTCCGCTCAAAGGTTACACAGTCTTCTCTAATGAGTAAGAATCTTTGGTGTCTTTAACCACCCACCCAGTTTTCTTAATTTCATCCCGAAGGCGGTCCGCTTCCGCCCAATCTTTGGAAGATTTGGCTACCCACCTAAGATCGGCTAGAGAAATCACCTCAGCGGGTGCAGTTTCAGCCTTGGATTGAGTAAAGAGAAAACCAAATAAATTTAAAACCGAGCCAAACCCAACTTGGATTTCCTGCATTTCCTCACTGGATGAAAGGATCTTTCCATGAGAGATGGATTCAGAAATTCCTTTAATCAGTCCAAATAATTTCCCCAAAGCATCCGCCGTGTTCAGATCATTTAGAATCGCATTTTGGACCTCAATAAATGGACCAAAATTTTCAGCCCCCAATGGCAGGGTATGTTTGCTGGTTAGTTCTATTTTTATGGAAAAATCCTGCAATTTCTTCAATGCCTTTTGAGCCGCCTTTAGAGAGTCAAAAGTAAAATTAAGAGGCTGGCGATAACTCCCTGACAGGAGGACATAACGCACCGTTTGAGCATCGTAACCCTTTTCTTGTAAATCAGATAAAGTATATAAGTTGCCAAGGGACTTACTCATCTTGGTACCCTCGACCATAAGGTGGGTAATATGAAACCAATGACGGGCAAATGTTTTATGAGTAACCGCTTCCACTTGGGCGATCTCATTTTCATGGTGAGGAAAGACCAAGTCCACACCTCCAGAGTGTAAATCAAAGCTTTCGCCCAAGTGCTTGAGGCAAATCGCACTGCACTCAATATGCCAACCCGGCCGACCTTCACCCCAGGGAGAATTCCAGTAATTTTCTCCATCCTCTGGACGCCTTGCTTTCCAGAGGGCAAAGTCGGCGGCAGAATCTCGTTGGTATTCATCCGAAGTCTCACGCTCCCTAGACGAAGTGGTGATTTGACGATCAGCCAAGCGAGAAAGCACTCCGTACTTCTCAAAAGAATCGACTTTAAAATAAACGGACCCATCGGGACCCTGATAGGCTTTGCCACCATCAATCAATCGTTCGATCAGGGAGATCTGCTCTGGAACATGAGCAACCGCAGAAGGTTGTATATGAGGGGTGAGAAGATTTAATGACTGACAATCCTGATCAAAACGCCTGGTCCAGCGATCTGTGAAATCACCAAGGGTCACCCCCTCCGCCTGAGACTCCCTAATTGTCTTATCGTCCACATCAGTGAGGTTGCGGGCATGATATGTTTTTTGCCCACTGGTCTCGAGTGCACGTCTAAAAACATCCTGCAACACAAAGGTACGGAAGTTACCCACATGGGCTGGTCCATATACGGTTGGGCCACAGCAATAGAAACGAACCGTTTCACCATCCATGGGATACACTTCCTGAACCTCTCGGGTCAGGGTGTCATAAAGTTTCAAAACCATACCTTTAGGAGGAGGAGATCAACCCCTTACTTTTCTTCAATTTGAATTGGCTTAATATCCCACTTGGGGTTTTGACCAAGAAAGCGACAAGGATTGTTGTGAAAAATTTCCACTGCTTCCTGCAGGCTATGCCCACGTTTACGAAAATCCACAATGCATTCCTGTAAGGTAAAAGGATCGCTCGGGCCCCAATCCGCAGACGAATTGACCAATAATCGCTCGGTAGAATATTTTTCCAAAATATCGACCGCTCGGCGGGGGCTACACTTAGTTACAGGATAAAGCGTCATACCTGCCCAGTAACCTGCATCCAACACCCATTCAATGGTTTGCTCTTCCACATGATCAATCCAAATTCGGTCTGGGTTTACATTCATCCCCGCTAACACTTCGAGCACGGTTTTGGTGCCATGGGCTTTATCCGACAAATGTGGGGTGTGGATTAGAACTAACTGATCATGTTTCATGGCCAGTTCTACATGGGCTTCCAGGCCGGCAATCTCATTAGGAGTAGATTTATGGAGGCCCGTCTCTCCGATTCCTAGGCAATTAGGTTTCTCTAAAAACTCGGGCATCTGACGGAGCACTTCATTGGTTAGCTCGACATTTTCC
>JAQCIX010000185.1 GCA_027593365.1 Verrucomicrobiota bacterium | reverse complement strand
GTTCTTTCCATTCCCGGAATTTATCGTTCGCCAGAGCACGGGTGGGCACGGTGTAAACAGCATGCCCTTTGAAACCGCCCTCGATCCACTGCTCAAAGACAAAGGTTTTTCCTGCCCCGGTGGGAGCGTGTAAAACCACATCCTTCCCTCCACGCAGTTCGTTTAAGGCCTGGCGTTGCCAGCTATCGGGCAGAAAAATTCGCCCGCCAAACTCGTCGATATTCGTTTGCATTGTTTCCACTGACCGCTTGCATGGAAGGAAGTACCTTATCCGCTCCCATTCATGCAACTGAATACGAACCCGAACCCAAAAAACATTTACAAAATCATATGATTCGAATGATTGCCGCCTGTGCCCGAAACCGGGTGATGGGAGCTGGGGGAACCCTGCCCTGGCAAATCCAGGAAGACTGGGAATACTTTCTCGAATCCACCAGAGGGGGAGCTTTGTTGATGGGGAGAAGATGCTACGAGGATTTTACTGACTATGTTCAGGACCGGGAGGTGGTGGTGCTCAGCCGCGACCCATCGCGGGAATTTCCCTATGCCCACCGGGCTGGCAACCTGCAGGATGGTCTGGATCTGGCGGCCTCTCTCGCACCCGACACCTGGATCTGTGGAGGAGAAGGAATTTACCGGGAAGCGATGCCCTTGGCCGAGGAACTCTATCTCACGCAAATTGATCAAGAATACGAGGGGGATGTATGCTTCCCAAAATGGGAAAAAGTTTTTAATCGCGAAATCAGCAGGAAAGAAATGAACTCGAAGGCGCCAAAGCTCACTTTTCTGGTACTTGGAAAATAAAAGAGTTTGCCTATTGGGTTGTCCGAAAGCTTGCTTCCCCAGACCTTAAGGACTATTTCTTTTAGTTGGAATGAGTGATTCGATGCGATTTTTAACCTACGAAGATTTGGACGAGATCCAGATGGAGTTTGGCACACCCAGCTTTGTCTACGATGAGGCAACCCTCCGGGAAAATGCGAGGGCCGTGCTCAATTTCCCCAATGCCTTTGGACTTTTCCCGAGGTATGCGATGAAGGCGGCTCCGACGGCCGCAATTCTGCGAATTTTTAATGAGGAAGGCTTGGGAATCGATGCCAGTTCAGTCTTTGAGGTGGAACGGGCAATCAAGGCCGGCTTTGGTACCGAATCCATTTCTTTGAGCACTCAGGAATTGGCGGATGATTTTATTTATTGGGCCCAGGATGGGATCCGGGTGAATCTTTGCTCCCTCCACCAAATTCACAAATTTGGAAAATGGGGAAAAAGCCGCCGGGTCGGTTTGCGCTTTAACCCAGGCAAGGGTTCTGGTGGAAATAACCGCACCAATGTGGGCGGGCCTGCCAGCAGTTTTGGAATCTGGAAGGATGACCTCGGGGAAGCGATCAAGCTTTGTCAGGAATACGGGCTGACCGTGGAGCGTATCCATACCCACATTGGATCGGGTTCCGATCCTGATGTATGGAAAACCGTGGCCTCGATGACCCTGGACCTCGCCCGCTCCTTCCCCTCGGCGGATACCATCAATTTGGGCGGTGGGTATAAAGTGGCCCGCATGCCCAACGAACAGGCCACCGACCTGCAGGAAGTGGGTACACCGGTGAAGGACTTATTTATTGAATTTGCCAAGGAAACCGGCCGTGAACTGAAGCTGGAAATTGAACCCGGTACTTTTTTGCTCGCTCATGCCTGCAGTCTGGTTACCCGCATTCAGGATATCACTTCCACCGGAAAAGACGGATACCGCTTTCTGAAGCTCGATTCTGGGATGACCGAAATCCTTCGTCCCAGCCTGTACGGTGCCCAGCACCCCATCCACCTGGTCTGTGAGCCCGGACAGGAAAAATTCCGGGAATCGATGGAACAGGTGGTGGTGGGCCATTGTTGTGAATCGGGAGATCTGCTCACCCCAGCTCCGGGAGATCCGGAGGCCTTGTTCCCCAGGGAGCTACCCCGGGGAGAGATCGGAGACTTTTGCGTAATTGAAGGGGCTGGTGCCTATTGTTCATCGATGTCAGCCAAGAACTACAACTCTTTCCCAGAAGCAGCAGAGGTGCTTCGCAGGGAGGATGGCCGGCTTGCCCAAATCCGCAAACGACAGACTTTTGATCAAATCATAGAAAACGAACTCGTCCCGTGAAAACCTCGGGGGTCGGTCGCTTCTCTTTGGGGCAGCCTGTACCTGCCCGGACTCATGCGGTATGTGTGAGTTTACCAACCCTGGACGATGTGATTGGCTACGAGGAAAAAAATCCGGAAACCCTCGCTGCCATGCCCACCGGTTATCCAAGGTTTGTGCGGCACCAATTAATTCAGCAAATGGTGGACCATCTTTTGGAAGATCGGTCCGTAGATCATTACGGTTATTTATTTGCGCGGGAACAGGATTGCGAGGAAGTGGTCCAACGCTACCCCTTGCTGAACCCGATCATTACCCGGGGAGATCACTGGACCCTTCTTACCCTGCCCAAGCATGCAGAGGACAATGCCAGAGTGGCCTCCTACTTCCAGCACACCGGTTGTGGGATTTCATCGAGACAGGCAGAGGACTACCTTTGGAAACACGGGTTGATCGAAGGCCACGAGGTAGTGCCTGACTTCGACCGGGCAGAATCGCTGATTAAGGAGACCATTTCCCAGGCCCACGGGCCTGAGGTGGAACCAGGAAACCTCCTGCTCGCCTCCTCGGGTGCGAATGCGTTCCATGCTCTCTTTCGATCAGCCACCGAATGGGCTGGGCAAAAAAATAAGTCGGTTTGGATCCGATGGGGCTGGCTCTATCTCGATACCATCGAGGTGATGAACCTCTATGGGGGGGAGAATGGCACCGTATTGGAAGTCAATCAGGTCGGGCAAACCGAACAGCTCGTCTCGCTTTTCGAACAGTACGGCAATCAGATTGCCGGGATTGTTACCGAATTCCCCACCAATCCGCTTTTGCAAAGTGGTGACTTGCAAACCGCCCGCTCCCTATGTGATCAGGCCGGTGCCCTGCTCATCATCGACCCAACGATGGTTTCTCCGAAGAATGCTAAAATCACCAACCTGGCTGATGTGGTGGTCAATAGCCTGACCAAATATGCCGGCTGGGAAGGGGATGTAATGATGGGCAGCCTTGCCTTCCCCCAATCCTCAACCCTTGGGCAAGCTCTTTTTGAACCAACCCAAGCACGCATCTGTCCGCCCTACAAAAGGGACCTTGGGCGCATGGCCGAGCAAATCCCCTTCTACAATAATTTTATCGAACGGGCCAATCAACAGGCCCTGGAGGTGGCTGACTTTCTTGAAGGCCACCCGGGTATTCAGAAAGTGCATTGGGCTTATCAGGACGGGTATGCAGAAAACTATCAAAATGTGGCAGGAAGTGGATGCCCGGGTTGTAACCTTAGCTTT
>JAQCIX010000184.1 GCA_027593365.1 Verrucomicrobiota bacterium | reverse complement strand
CGGGGCTACCGCATCCAAGCACATGGGCATCCTCGTCGCAACCGGATTGGTGCTCAGTCGAAAGGATGGGCGTTGGGTACATTACCGGATCAATCGAGGGCAAGCTAATCTCCGCCCTCTTATGAATTGGATTCGCAATCAGGTGAAGGCAGACATTAGCCTGCTGGAGGATCTGAAGAAGCTTAATTCTGTGACTGCCTGCCCGCCGGTGGAGTTGCGTAAGCGCCAACGAGAAGCTGCCTCGACTTGTTGTTAATCACTTTTTCTAAAACCTTATCGAATACTTATGAATGAGAAATTAAAATTACTTTTCCTGTGCACGGGCAACTCCTGCCGTAGTCAAATGGCCGAGGGGTGGACCCGTCACCTCAAGGGCGATCAAATCGAAGCTTACTCTGCGGGGATTGAAACGCACGGGCTTAACCCCCATATGGTCACGGTGATGGCGGAAGCGGGGGTGGATGTTACATCGCAAAAGTCGGAAAACATTTTGGACTTTGCCGATGCCCAGCTCGATGTGGTGGTCACAGTCTGTGGGCATGCCCACGAGACCTGCCCTGTATTTCCGGCAAATTGCAAGGTGGCCCATGTGGGTTTCCCTGATCCCCCCAAAATGGCGAAGGAACTTGCAGAAAGTGGAGCTTCAGAAGAGGAACAGCTGGAGTGCTACCGTAAGGTGCGGGATGAAATCCGGGCATTTGTGGAAACCCTTCCAGATTCTTTGAACAACCATTAAAGGCGGGGTATTATAATATGAGTGAGACAGAACCATTAAATCAACCCAAGCCTGCCCAATACCTCGCAGAACTTCTAGGCACCGCTTTTCTTTTTTGTGCCGTGGTTGGATCGGGCATTATGGGTGCAGAGTTAAGCATGGGGAATGATGCGATTGCCCTTCTCGGAAATACCTTTGCCACCGTCTTTGCCCTTTATTTTTTGATCACGGTGTTTATGGAGCATAACACCCATTTCAACCCTGCTGTGTCCTTGGTGATGCGTCTGCGTGGGGAAATCTCCTCAGCCACCCTGATTAAATTCTCGGTTCTCCAAATTGGGGGAGCCATCCTTGGAGTCATCCTTGCCAACTACATTTTTGGAATCGATCCCATCCAGTTCTCCGACAAAGACCGCTCAGGGACCTTCAAGTTTGTCAGCGAGATCTTTGCCACTTTTGGGTTGGTTCTGGTCATCCTTCTTTCCTCCAAAGAGAAAGTTGCCATGACCGTAGCTGCATACATTGGGGGAGCTTACTGGTTTACTTCATCCACCTCCTTTGCCAATCCCGCAGGAACCATAGGCCGGTCCTTTTCCAATACCTTTGCCGGAATATCTCCGAGCGATATTCTACATTTTTGCATCGCTCAGGTCATCGGTGCCTTTCTTGCCTACACCTTGCATAAGAATTTTTTCGAAAATCGGTAAATGCCCATATCGGATACAAAGTTGGAAAAGGGTGAGGATTCCTTTTCCCGGGGTAAGTATTTAAAGGATGTATTTCTTTGTTCCCTTGTTGCTTTTGGTGGACCGGAGGCACACTTGGGCGTCTTTCTGGACCGTCTGGTACAAAAGAAAAAATACCTCACTGAAAAGGCCCTGCTTGAGTGGATGGCCCTATGCAGCTTTCTTCCCGGGCCTACCAGTACGCAGGTAATCACTGCGATTGGATTGGAGCGTGGTGGTCGTAGCCTCGCCTTGCTGACCTTACTGGTCTGGGCCCTGCCAGTGATCCTGTTTATGAGTGCGGTATCGATGCTTCCGGTAATGCTTGGGCAGGATGGATTACCGCAGTGGTTAGGCTTCCTTGCCCCTTTAGCGGCTGCTTTTGTGGCTTGGGCGGCCTGGTCGCTCGGACGCAAAGTAACCACCGATCTTTTAACCTTTGGATTGTGGGCACATGGACTTGCGGTGGTGATGTTGGCAGAAAGCCCGTGGGCGATCCCGCTTGCTTTTCTTGCCGGGGGAGGATTGGCCGTTTTTTTGAATCATGAGAAGTCTAACCCTGAGAGCTCAATCTCCATTCGATTGAAACCCCCCTGGGTGGTACTTGGATTATTTGTTGGATTTCTTTTCCTCGGAGTCATCGGCTCGGTTTACTCTGGAGATTCTCTCTTTCAAACTTTCGAACGGTTTTATCGTTATGGGTATTTAGTCTTTGGGGGTGGTCAGGTAGTGGTTCCACTTATGCAGGGTGAACTGGTTCAATCGGCCAATCTGATGAGCCAGGATGAATTCCTTGCCGGCTTTGGCTTGGTTCAGGCACTGCCAGGCCCGATGTTTTCTTTCGCGGCTTATGCTGGGGGATTGTGTGAGCAGGGCGGGGGATGGGTCCGCCAGTTTTGTGGAGCGATGATCGGAGGCTGGGCGATTTTCCTACCAGGCACATTACTCTTATTTTTTGTTTATCCCTTTTGGGGGAAATTAAAATCATACCCATGGGCGGTCAAAGCCCAGCAGGGAGTGAATGCAGTGGCGGGTGGATTGGTTGCCGGTGTCCTCGTTCAGATCCTGATGCATATGAATTGGGCTCGGGAAAATGCAGTGGCCTTTGTTCTAACCCTTGGTCTGCTCATGGGCAGGAGAGTGCCCGCACCCTATATTGTGGTCGTGGTCGGAGTGCTCTATGCGGCCGTCTTCTATTTCGCAGATCAATAATCTGCTTGTCTGAAACCATTTCATCCAAAGATAGTATGGGTATGAAACTGCCCAAATTTTTACCCCTTATATTTTTAATTGGATGTCTCGCTCTTTCAGCTGGAGAAAAAGATCGGCTGAGTGATGCCCAAAAGCATTTAATCAAACAGGCAAAGGAATTAATCATCCCAGAGGTTATGTTTAGGGATACCCCTTTTTACGATGCGATCAGCTATATTCGGTCCAAAGCAAAATGGCTCAATATTGTCGTGGTATCTGATGAATACATCGAGGAAGTCGAAGTGAGCTTGGAGTTAAGAAACATCTCTCTTTACGATGCCATCCGCTACTTGGTGGAGGTCAGTCATTTGGATGTGCGTGTCGATGAAAATGCCGTTGTTATCTTCGTTGATGAGGAAGAGTGGTGGGACGAAGAGGAATGCGATGAGGAGTGCGATGCAGATGAAGAAGACGACGATCACGAATAGCATCTCTTCTTCTCGCGGGCCTTCCTGATAACGCTTTGGAATCAAATCTCGCTAAAATTTGGCTGAAAGGGGTTCGGTCAGTCTTGGCAACCTTTGAGATGATGACAACGACTTGACTGGATTGTTTCCAAACCATTGAGATTTGATCAGATCATCAAGATCTAATAATCCCGGATAATGGGTTGATAAAATGGACTGAAATCGACACTCAGACTCATTGACTTTTTAAAATAAAAGGATTATTTTTGTGTTAGTTTGAAAATAACCATCCAAGTGCTCGTTTTA
>JAQCIX010000183.1 GCA_027593365.1 Verrucomicrobiota bacterium | reverse complement strand
GGCGGCTTCTTTGGCAGTAGTTGTTTTGACTGCTGGTTTTGCCGGTTCTTTTGCTTTCACGGGAGCCTTAGCGGTCGTCTTTGCTTTGGCAGTAGTACTTTTAGCTGTTACTTTTACTGGAGTCTTAGTAGTGCTCGTCACTTTCTTAGCAGTGCCTTGGCTCGTTTTCTTAGGAGCAGAAGATTTTATTGGAGCATCATTGGCAGCGGGCTTTTTCGTGGCAGTTGACTTTTGAGCAGTGGATACTTTTTTCGGAGAAGCTTTCTTTGCTGCTGGCTTTGTGGGAGATGCTTTTTTGGCTACGGGAGCTTTGGCTGCAGCTGGTTTGGCTGGAGAAGCTTTCTTGGATGGGGCTGTTTTCGCTTTGGGCTTGTCTGCGGTCGTGGGTTTCTTAGTCGCTGGCTTGGACTTGGCTTTGGCTGAAGGCTTCTTGGTTGGTTTGGTCGTTGGCATTATGGAATGGTTCTTGTCGGTCTAGTTAGTAAATTCTAATAAAGGGGCTTGGGATCTTTGCTTACGGATGGATCGGAGTTCTTGACTTAGTTTTTTGAGTGTGTCGCTGTCATTATCTGCACCCTTTAACTGGGAGAATACAAAATCTTCCCGTTGTTTGAGCGATCGGAGAAATAAAACATTAACGCATTGACGGGCAAGGCGAAGAGATAAGCCAGTCTCTTTTTGATCCATTTCCTGGATGGCGAGACGATGGTAGGTTCGACGCTCTTCGTCATCTTCGAGAAGATCTTCAATTTGAGCACGGGTAAGATGGGTGCCTTCCGCATGAGTCTCAGAAAGGATTTTAGCGAGAATACGCCCGGAAACTGGACGCGTGTCAACCCACGACATGTCAAGCGTGTTGGCAAGAGGACTAGCGAGGCGGTCGTCATGCAAAAGGAGAAACAATAGATCTTCTTCAACAATTGTCAAACGATCAGACTCATCGGACTGGTTTTCTTTTTCGGGAGCATTCTTACGGTAAGCCGGAGTTCGGTTTCTACGGAATTTAAGAAAGTCACTCTTCAACGCATCGATCGGGACTCCTAGCAAGCGAGATAGTTGCTCAAGGTAACCTTCCAGTGCGATCCGGGAATCAATTTCTGCGAGAGAAGAAAAAAACCACTGACAGGTTGTTTCTTTTTGTTTGGGCGAGGCAGTGGAAAGGTCGGGCAGTTTTTGACGAATCACATATTCAATCATCGGTCTGGCTTGATCGATGATCCTTTGCATCGCACCCTTGCCCCCTTCAATCAAAATTTGATCAGGATCCGAGCCTTCTGGAAGTTCGGCAAACCTGGCATCCAGCCCGGACTTAAGAAAGATGGAGACATAGGATAGGGCCGCTTTTTGCCCGGCATTGTCCCCGTCCAATAAGCACACAACCCCCTTGGGTTTTGAGCGATAGAGAAGCAAGGCTTGGCTATCCTTAAATGCGGTGCCTTGAGGGGCGACCACGGTACGAAAGCCCATATCCCAGCAACGAATTGCATCCAACTGGCCTTCGACCAGTAAAAACTCAGATTCTTCTGAAATTTCCTTATTGGCTAAGTGTAAGTTGAAGAGGAGGTTGCCTTTTTCAAAGATCGGAGTTTCTGGCGAATTTACATACTTGGGCGATTTTCGGTCTCCCCACTCAGGAGTCTGTTCAAGTTTACGGGCTGTGAAGGCGCAAATACGACCAATTTTGTCGCAAATGGGGATCATGAGCCTACCGGTGAATACGGCGGGGCCGAGTTCTTTTCCTTTCCCCTCACGAAAAAGGCCTGATTTTTTTAGAACAGGAAGAGAAAAATTTCGTGTATTCAGGTATTTACCCAAGGCAAAGCGGTCTACCGGGGCGTATCCGATCAAAAATTCTTTAGCGGTTTCCAAACTAAACCCGCGATCCTCTAACCAGTATTTTCGTGTACTTTGAGCTTCCTGATCTTCATCGAATAATCGTTGATGAAACCATTCGGCAACGAGTTTGTGAAGTTCATAAAGATCTGATTTTAGCGAGCGAGAAACGGCCGGCTTGGCAGAAGAACCATTTTCTTCTGAATATTGCAGAGGAATGCTGAATCGTTGGGCAAGAAATTCAATTGCTTCAGTAAACTCCAAATTTTCAATTTTCTGGATAAACGAGATCGCATCACCACCTTCACCTGAACTGAAGCATTTAAAAAATCCTTTGTCCGGATGGACATAAAAAGAGGGCGATTTTTCCTGGCTAAACGGGCTAAGCCCAACCCAGCTTGAGCCACTTTTTTTTAGTTGAACATAGGGGCTGACGACATCGTATAAATCAATCCGTCCCTTCAGTTCGTTTACGAATCCTTCCGCCAGTCTGGGCATCCAAAATATGGGTTGGGACCAAGATAAATCATGGGGTATTCATTTTCAGCTTAACCAGTTCCATTTGGGCTTGCTCTGCAATCGCACTGTTTTCAGGAGAAATTTGCACGATTTTGCGATAAAGCACTGCAGCAGTCACCGGCATACTTTCTACGATATGGTAACGCCGGGCAAGTTCCCAAAGAATCTCGGTGGAATCGGGAAAAATATCACGAACCTTTTCCAACTCCTGCAGGTAACGCTTGCTGGGTAGGGTTTCTCGGGCAATCCGAAGGTAATCCAACCGCATATCCAACTCGAGAGGACGGTGACGGATTGCTTCTAAAATAGTCATTTCTGCCTGATCTGTCTCGCCTAGCTGAAAGTGAGCCTGAGAGCAAAGTCGCCAAGCAAAAGCATCTTTTGGGTCCTCTTTAAGTGCGTCACGAGCATGGAGTAAAGCAGATGTATAACTCCCGTCGAGGTATGCCTGCTGCCCAAGATCTAGCGGCGAGTCCGACGCACCTGATGCATTTTCGATTTCTCCAATAGGAGCTGAGAACGCATCCGCCAAACTCATTCTCTTTGCAGGTGTGCTTTCTTCTTTTTCCTCAGAAGTCCTATCTGGTGAAGGCAATTCTTTCTTGTCTTCCACCGCATTGGTTGGAAAAAGGGTGGATTCCCGCGATGGCGGAAGTTTGGAAGCCCCAAGCACGGGGTTATTTCGAGTGAAGCCAGTTTTTCTATCTAGGAGTAATGCAGAGGCGAGTTGGGTAATGGTTTTTCCCCGAACATCCATGCCTCCCGCGATGAAATCTGCCAGTCTTCTGCGTTTTAAAAGATCAGCGGAGTAATCGGCCAAATCCGTTGATTCCAATAGGCCTGGCTCAATTTTTTCTAACGCGAGAATGGTGGTCTCTGCTTCCCTTTCGTTTTTCTGCTGTTTAGCCACCCTTAATAAGCCCAGCAGAGGCCGAAGAGGGGGAGCATCACTTCTGCTGGATGATTCTGTATACCAATGTTTCGCCTGAGGAAGTAAGTTTTTTCTTAAAAATAAGTTACCCATAATCAGGCAGTCATCCGAGGTTGCATTTTGGCTT
>JAQCIX010000182.1 GCA_027593365.1 Verrucomicrobiota bacterium | reverse complement strand
AAGAAAGGAAATATCCTCCTCAAAAAGGGATTGGGCAAGCAGGACAGAACCAGGGCGTTTTCTCGACCTTCTGGCACAACAAATGGCTTCAAAAATCGCAGCAGAGCGATCGTATAAGGAAGTGTTGATCGCCTCAAAACCGGTGAGGTTTGAAACTACACATTGATAAATCCAATGGGTGACTAAGGTCCCTTGACTGCGTTCAGGCTGGTAAGGGGTGTAAGAAGTACTAAGGGGCCGTAGCTGAGAAACCTGCCCAACAATCGGATGTACTTTCCATACAGGAAGTAAGTCTCCAATAAAAGAAGTATGAAGCTTGGTTTTTTGAGACACACGCAGCAAGTGATCGGCGGCGACTTCATAGGAAAGCTCCTCCGGCAAGTCCAAGTTTCCCTTGAAAAGCTGATCCTGTGGTAAATGGGAAAAAAGCTCCGGCAAATGGTTCAATTTTACCGTTTCCAGCATCGAAGCAATATCCTCACCCGTCGCAGAAATATAATGACGAGATTTTTCTCTAGGATGTTCTTCCGGATCGTATGGAAGTTGAACGATGCATTCGTCTTTAGGGAGAGTGGAAGAAGTTGGTGAGCTCATGTATTACAACTTACTTTATGAGCAGCCTTGAGATGAACGCAAAATCATTCACGTTCACAAGAAATTATCAGGTGGTTTACCTGAAAATGGTAGAGTTAGTTGCTGATTTTACGACCGTTGGACCAAAGATTCTTTTCAATAATTTCACCCGTATTATTGTAGAAGACTTCTTCCCCGTGAAGGCGCCCATCCAATAGATTTACTTCACCAAGAATATTTCCATTTGAGTCCAAAATTTCCATTCGCCCAGAAAAAGGGATGCCATCGGAACGACGGCGAACCGTATCGATTCCATTGACTAATTCAGTGAGGAATTCTCGATCCGCTTCAGCAGCTGTTCCGGACCAGTCTGGTTTTTCTCTTTCTGATGAAGAAGAAAGCGAACTAACCTCAACCTTGTTATCTTCAGGAAGAGAGATTTCGGCTTCAGGCTGGAATTCATTATCTTCAACAGCAGTCGGGGCTGAATCTGTCTTTACCTCATCTTGAGCTTCTGCCGTTGGGGTAGGTGTAATACTTAAGTCCTCAGAAGGAGTAGCGAAGAAAGCGGCTTTAGTTGGGCTTTGAGTTTCATTGAAGCTTTCAGGTGGCACTGGTGATTCATGAGTAAGATTTTTGGGTGGAATCTCCTCAAGTTGAACCAATGGAAGTTGTGGTTGCGGAGATGCGGAGGGGCGTTTGGATGGTTTGGATACTAAGATTCCTTTTCGCCAAATTCCTTTAAGTGATGTTCCGTCGGACTTGGTTAAAGCTCCTTGTCCGTGTTGCAAATCATCAAACCACTCACCCTCGTAAATCGTTCCATTTGATGATTTGTAGGTGCCAAACCCATGCCTTTTGCCTGCTAAAAAATCACCTTCATAAAAAGAACCATCAGGCCAATTGTAGACTCCTTTCCCAGTTCTTTCATCGTTGAGGTAGTCCCCTTCGTAACTTTCTCCATTAGCCCAGAGAAAACGGCCTTTGCCATGCCGCAAGTCATCTTTATACTCTCCCTCATAAATAGAACCATCGATCCAACGGTAAATTCCATATCCATCCTTTTGTCCTGATCGGTTTATTTTACCTTCATAAGAGCCGTCCGAAAAATCAAGTGTGGACACTTGCGAAGACTTACAGCCTGAGAAAAAAAGGAAGATAAGACAAATGGAGGGAGTGAAATATTTGAAGGACATTTACCATACATCCAAAAACATCGGGGACATTCGGGCAAGCGTGTAAATTCAACTAACTCCTACGAAACCATTTGCAGATATTGGTTTGCCAGAAGATGGATTATCTAACAGGTATAAATGGTTTCTTTGGAGAGGTGGCAGAGTGGTCGAATGTGCCCGACTCGAAATCGGGTGTGCCGCAAGGTACCGCGGGTTCGAATCCCGCCCTCTCCGCCATCCATCGAGGCTTTCTTAATTTGAGTAAAAAGCGTTAATTTTATCGGCTACATCCCGAAATGAAATATCTGCCGAATAGACCGCTTTATACTCCTCAATTGCTTCTTCTGGTTTTCCCATAGACTCGTAGCAACAACCAAGTTGGTAAACTGCATCTTTTTTACGATCGTCCATAATTTGGATTTCATTTTTTAAAAGCTTAAACTGCTCTATGGCTAAATCAAAAAATTTCTTGTTTAAATAAGCCCTACCAAGAAAGAGAATCGCATCCAGACGAACCTTTGCATTTCTTTGAGCTAATTGAAAGTGGGGTAGGCAGGTGTCATATTCACCAGCCTCAAAAAGAATACAGCCCAGTTCGTATCGGTAACCGTATTCATTTGGATAGCGCTGAACCAAGGATATCAATTGATTACGCTGAAAACTCTTCTTGGCAGCAAGTGCATCGGAGTAACCTTTCTGAGAGTCAGAGTTCTGAGGATCTGCGGACAAGGCCTTTTCCCACTGTTCGATGATGCCGTCGTAATATTCTAAAGTCAGCTGTCTCTCTTTTTCTTCTAGAGATATATCTCCTTTACCGGCTTCAAGCTTTCTTGCTTGTTGGATCCAGGCAATCGCATTTTGCAAATCCCCATACCTTTGATAGTAGTCACACAATTGGCGATAATGGTTTAAATTTTCAGGCTCGGCTTGAACTTTATCATAGGTTTGTCGAATTAAAGCTTCCAGCCCTTTGGAATCGTTCACGGCTTTTGCAGACTGTTCGAGTGCTTCCGCCTCTTCTTTGTCTTTGAGTTGCTCCCTAAAGTCAGTGGAGCCTTCCCACTTCCCTTTAGTCATGGCAACAGCCACCGATGCACGCTTCATCATGTCTTCGGCATCTCCATCGGAAGGATTGATTTCAAGGATTGCATTGCCAGTTTGAATGGCGAGGTCCGACTCTCCAGCATCCAAATAAGCGTTGGCCAGCTTTTTTAAATTTTGAAGATTTTTGGGCTCAATCAAACGAATGGTTTCGAAAGCAAAAACGACGGTTCCGACCATTTTCAAAGAAGCACCTGCATCTGCTAACATTTGATGAGCTGCGGCATTGAGTGGGTTTTTCGCAATTAATTCCTCGGCGCTGGTTAAGACTGATTCCGGGTTTTGGTTTGTGCGAGATTTAAAAAGGAAGGGTGCATTGGTAATTTTACCTAAAAGAGAACTGATTCCCTTGGTGTTAGACTTGGCAATTTTGAGCTGTTGCTGCCTTAAGCGTTTCCTGAGTTCCAGACATCCAGGAGATTGTTTCAGGATAGAGGAGTATATTTCCAACGAATAATTTACATCCTTGGTTAAAGCACGATCTGCTCCTTCAAGTTGTTTGATTTGGCGAGGGTCTAAATCTGAAATGGAGATTTCTTGAATCATTGGATATTGGGGCAAATTTTATAGATGGATT
>JAQCIX010000181.1 GCA_027593365.1 Verrucomicrobiota bacterium | reverse complement strand
CGTTCAACTGGCCGGTGGGCTGGCCTCAGTCATCGGTCAAAAATTCAGGCTCTCCAACTTCCGCATCCGAACCCTCTCTGCCTGCGGAGCTGCCGCCGGACTGGCCGCCGCCTTTAATGCCCCCATCGCTGCGGTGGCCTTTGTGCTTGAGGAAATCATTGAGGATTTAAATAGCCGCACCATCGGCCCCATCCTGCTCGCCTCCTTTGCCTCCGTGGTCACCCTTTTTTTCCTACAAGGAGCCGAGCCTGCCTTTTCAATTGCCCCGGTGGTCTCCCTGGATGGATGGACCTACCTCGCCGTTCCCGTGGTGGCCGCCCTCGCATCCCTTGCCGGAGTGGGTTTTCAAAAATCCACTCTATCCTGGGCCAAGAGAATTCGTTCTTCCTCCTCCCTGCCCCCGTGGTCCCGTCCGGTCATGGGAGCGTGGATTAACTGGGCGGTTGCCTGCCTGACCTTCTACTGGATTGGGAGAACAGGCGTGCTTGGACTCGGACACCAGGACCTGACCGCCTGCCTGGCGGGGGAGATTGCCCTTCTAGGCATGGTTGTCCTCTTCGTGGCAAAATGGATGGCCACCTCTTCGGCTTATGCCTGGGGGAACTGCGGAGGCATCTTCACCCCCACTCTTTTTCTAGGAGCCATGATCGGAGGAATCTGCTCCCAGGGTATAGACTTGGGGTTTGGCCTTGAACCGGACGGCCAAAGCCTGCTGACTATCGTGGGCATGAGTGCCTGCCTCGGTGCCGTGGTCCGGGCACCCATCACCGCCATCCTGATTGTTTTCGAGATGACCCATGACTTTGCCCTCGTCCCCCCGCTGATGCTCGCCGCCCTCGTCAGCCAGGCAGTCAGCCGATCTCTTTGCCAAGACAACTTCTACAATCAATTGCTCAAGGACACCGGGATCGTTCTTGAGACCCACCGTAGCTTGCGGGCACAGGCGAGCTGGAGAAGAAGGCCGGTCTCCTCCTTTGCCAATTTCGATATCCCCGGTCTGAGAAACTGGGAGGCCGCGGAAGTGAAGAAACTCCTTCCCAATCAGCAGGCAAACGTTTTCGCCTTCATCGATTCACAGCACCGACCCCTCGGCCTCTTCTCCCGAGAACAAGTGGAAAGCTTTCTCGTGAGTTCCAAAATTCCCGAATTAACCGAACCTCTTTGTGTTCAACCCAACCAAACAATGGAAGAAATAGAGCCACTGCTCGAAAAAGCGCCCTATTCCACTCTGCTTTTAGTTAACCGCGAAGGTAAGCTCCTCGGGATGATGTCCAAAGGGGAGGCCCGGCTCTCTCAGGAAAACGAGGACCAGTTGGCTAATTCCTAGGAAAATTTCGGCTTTCTCAATCTAAAATAAAAAAATCTCAAAAAAATTTTGATTTTATTCATTATATGTATTTAGTGTATTTGCATACTAATATATTTACGCTATGAATAATAAATCCCTACTTACTACAACTCTCCTTGCCGCTCTCTCTTTAAGTGGTTTTGAATTAAATGCATCTCGCACTAATACTCCCCCTCCTGCAAGAGTACCTGGTCTTGATTTAATAAAGCCTGAACCCCGAATCGATGGGAACCGCTTTGGTAATGTTGATTTATCTAGTAATCTTTTGGCACACTACTCATTTGATGGTCATGCCCTAGATTCTTCAGGCAAAGAAAATCACGCTACATCCAATGGAGTAACTGTTGCATTCAATCGGTTTGGTCACGAAAACAATGCTCTCGCATTTGACAGAGATTATGTTTTAACGCCCGATTTTTCCTCAATCCTCGATAAAGAGCTTACTGTAACAGGTTGGCTTTATCGAAATGAGGACTCAAAGGCAATTGAACAGGTCTTCGAGGCATTAACTAATGTTTGGGAAATCTTTCTTGAAACAGTTGATTCTAAAAGCGGTGAAATTTTACAGGTTAATCATTCGGGCGACCGAAGATATCGAGTTCACTCTCAAGAGATCCCAACAAATGAATGGTTTCATTTTGCGACCGTTATCACCGATAAGGAGCAATCTATATACATCAACGGAGCCTTAGTTGACAGCATCCCTCACTCAGGTCCCCTTGGCGTCCGAACTGCTTTTCGCATTGGCAGAGATTACGAAGGCAAAATTCAATATTGGAATGGTGCGATGGATGACTTCCGTATCTATGACAGAGGCCTTAACCAGTATGAAGTCGAAGATCTTTTCCAAGACACTGCAGACATGGTAGATCTAAAGGCAGGTTTGGTGGCATACTACCCTTTTTCAGGAGATGCCAATGATCAAAGCGGGAACGAGAATCATCTAAGCGTTCACGGAGCATCTCTTTCAACCGACCGTTTTGGAATGACCGATTCCGCTTATTCCTTTGATGGAAAAGACGATTACCTCTTTGCTGATCTTGATGATCGCAAGGGTGATTTCTCTCTTTCCCTTTGGGCAAAGGCAAACGATGTTGAACAAAGTCGCTTTCGTTCAGTCATCAATATCCATGATAAAACACCCGGCAGTGCGGCAACCTGCCAAATCCATACGAGCGGTGGTCGCTATCCCTCCTATCAGTTCTTTTCCAGTAACCCGGAAAGTTTCGCCTTGGTTACCACAGAATGGCAACATCTAGCCGTTACAGTATCAGGTAAAGTCGTTCGATTCTATGAAAACGGAAAAAGAGTCTACTCCCAGGAACTTGAAGGCGGAGAAGCCAATAAGTTTTCAAATATTATCATCGGAAGAAATCGACATGGTAAAGCAATCTACAACGGAAGCGTCGATGATGTTTATGTTTATAACCGAGCTATTAACAATGCCGAAGTCGCTCGCCTTTTTAATGGTGGATTCGAGGATACTGATGGAGATGGTCTCACCGATGATTATGAAACTGGCAAACTCAGATATCAGGCAATTGAGGGTAAGTTTACTTGGGAGGAAGCTAAGGCTGACGCAGAAAGTAAAGGTGGTCATTTAGCAACTATTACAAGTGAAGAAGAATGGCATGCACTTGAACGAGTTCTCGGACAAGTACCATACGGCTATTATCTTGGGGGAACGGACGAGAAGACTGAAGGGGTGTGGGAATGGATAACTAACGAAGTATGGAACTTTAAGAAATGGGCAAAAGGTGAACCCAATGATCACTCAAATCCTAAATATGGAGATAGCGAAGATTATCTTCAGACATGGAAGGAAACTGGAGATGGTAACAGGAACTGGAATGATATATGGGGGGTTATTAATCCACACTCTAAAGGATACATCCTTGAATTTGGCTACTACAGCAATCCCCATAGTGCAGACAGCGATGAAGACGGACACGATGACGGAAAGGAAGTGAGCGCGAATACAGATCCAAATAATCCTTTCAGTCGCCCAATGCCCAATATCTTGGCTCCTGAGGCAGGTCCCGGCGCACCTCCTGCCCCCGACTATCTAGTTACCATTGCTCAAAAGAGTGAGGAAATTCGTAAGCAAGCCAATGAACTAAAACAAGCCAATGAAGAAATTGCTACCAAAG
>JAQCIX010000180.1 GCA_027593365.1 Verrucomicrobiota bacterium | reverse complement strand
GCCAGATTTGGTGACCCGACCCGACCTTAAATTCACTCCATTTGAAGCTCGTATTCCCAATGATTTGTCTGCCAGCAGTAAGTTGTTTAAACAAATTGGGAAGAAGGATTATCTTTTGCACCACCCTTATGACTCTTTCACTCCAATGGTGGATTTGTTACGGGCAGCAGCGGTGGACCCGGAGGTCTTTGCGATTAAGCTAACTATCTACCGCACCAGCGGGGACTCACCGGTGATCAAGGCTCTTATGGATGCTGCGCAGAACGGCAAGCAGGTGACTGCGATGGTGGAGCTTAAGGCTCGGTTTGATGAGGAAGCCAATGTTACCTGGTCAAGAAAGATGGAGGAGGTGGGTGTACATGTTGTTTATGGGCTGAGCGGTTTGAAGACACATTGTAAGTGCTGCCTGATAGTGCGCAGGGAAGGAAATAAATTAAGGCGTTATGCCCATCTAGGCACGGGTAACTACAATCCGAGCACTGCAAAGAGCTACACGGATTACAGCCTGTTTACCAGCAATGTTGCTTTCACTGCAGACTTAGCCAACCTGTTCAACGCTTTGACGGGCTACACCCGTAAACCTACCTTTAAGAAGATTTTGGTAGCCCCCTTCAACCTCCACCCTGAAATGATTCGGATGATCGAGCAGGAGGCGGAGGCAGCTAAAGCAGGAAAGCCTGCCCGTATCCTTATAAAGGTGAATTCCCTGATCGATCCTGAGGCGATTCAGGCTATGTATGCTGCATCGCAAGCGGGAGTGAAGGTGGACTTGGTGGTTCGGGGAATTTGTGGTCTGGTCCCTGGTGTAAAAGGACTCAGCGAAAAGATTACGGTGCGTAGTTTGCTTGGACGATTTTTGGAACATAGTCGGGTTTACCACTTCCAAAACGCACCCAAGGGTAGGCGAACTTATTTGGGGAGTGCAGACTGGATGCCAAGAAACTTTTTTCGACGGGTGGAAGTTGCTTTTCCGATTGAGGATACAGAGATGGAAGCCGAGGTTCTGGAAACCACAGATGGTTTCTTTCGCGATAACCAATTTGCGACCGAGTTACGCAGTCGTGGGAATTATGTTTCCTCTGCTAGAAAAGGTAGGAAGACATTTGCTCTACAGGACAAGTTAGTAGAGCAATCGATCGAGGCAACCAACCAGGAGATTGAGTCTTTGCGTTTAGGAAGAGCCTCGGGAAAAGCCGAAGACCAAGGCGAAGGAAACTAAAAATACGCCGAGCCCGATTACGGGGTCCCTAGATAAGCAAAGCAAAAGTCCTGCAACTAAAAGAATGGGAGCGAGCGGGCGTTTCCAATCGAAATTCATAAATGTTAGTTTACCCGAAAGGGGATTTCCAGACTAGAGGAAAATGAGCCACCTGGGGGGCGTCCCACATTCCCGACCGACCGAGCGACCCGTAGAACCAAATCATCCAGCGAACGATTCCCGGATGAGCGGGTGATGGATACACTTTGAAGGGAACCATCCGATCCGATGCGAAACCCAAGGTGGGCAATGCCACCGGTGCCCAAGTCGGTTTGAGCAAGCAAACGTTGCCAGACTTGTTCGAGCCTGGATTTCACCCCGGCGAGGTATTGGTTGATCAGGGTGGGGGAGACGGTCGAGGCGGAAGTCGTAGGTGTGCTGACCACGATGGGTGCCAGCTTAAAGTCGTTGGGGTTGATTTTAACTTTTACCGGTTGGGGGACCGTTTGTTTGGTGACGGGTTTGGGTGCAGGCACATCGTGCTGCTTTCTGAACTGATCAAAGGAAATCTTTTTGGGCGATGAGGGTTGGGCGATCGGTTTGGGTGTGGGCTTAGGTGTAGGCTTGGGTGTGACTTTGGGAGTAGGTTTAGGAACAACAGGTTTCGGTTTGGGCGGTGGAGGTTTTTGTATGACTGGTTTGGGAGTGGGTTTGGGGGGCGTTGGTTTTACCACCGGTAACGGCGGTGGATTGGAGGAAGCTAATTCAAACACATGAACCACTTCAGGTTTTTCCTCACAACTGGGGATAAAACCAGATATAAACAATCCGAGTGCGAAAAGAAGATGGCATACCAAAGCCCAACGAAAAATCCGTAGTTCTTTTTTGTTCAGTCCCAACATGATCGTATATCCAATACCTTTTTATAATTCCCGCACAGCGATCCCAAAAGATCACGATCTAGGATTAGCTAGGAGATTCAGGGAAATCAACCCTCAAGCACACTCCTTAGGAAATCATTAATTTCCTGACGGTACCTGCTCCCACCAATTTCTGGTAAGTCATTATGGCCGGCATTTTGAAATTCTATGAGCTTTTTGGGCTCAGGGAGAGCTTTGAAAAATTTCTTTCCGTGTCGAAAAAGGATCACTTCATCTTTATGCCCATGAATGACCAGGGATGGAGATTGAATGTGAGGGGCTCTTTCCAAATTACGGAAACGATCCCAAGGAACCAGGGGGTATTCCGTAACGGTGAGGAATGTTGACATAAAGGGAGTTTCCAAAAGTAAACCGGCTGTTTTTTGTTTTTCGGCCAGATAACAGGATGGACCGGTCCCAAGAGATCTGCCCCATATGACAATCTTTTCAGCAGAAGTATTTAGGTCATCAACGAGGTAGGAATAAACGGCATCGATCGCATCGTAGCATCCCTGCTCATTGGGTTTCCCTGAGCTGTGCCCGTAGCCTGGGTAATCATATGCGATCACGGAGTAGCCCTCTTGAGCCCATGATTGTAAGGTTTCTTCGATCCGACCAATATCCTCAGCGTTCCCGTGACTATACAAGATGCTTCCTAAGGATGAATCTTTGGCTTTCCAGTATTTGCAGGCGATTTGGTCGTTGCAGGCAGATTTAAGAAAAAAGATATCATCCTCTTTGGTGTACCCGGGTTTTTTCGGGGCTGGGAAAATAAGAGAATCTGCAAAAATCCAGGCGAACAGCAAAAGGAACAAATAGATAATGAATCCCATGATCGCCATTCTTCCCCATGGGAAGTTTACGATATCGTCTACAATGGATGAGGATGCCAAAATGGTGATGTTTGCGATGTCCATTCTAAGGTAGCCCTAATCTCTAAATCCTGCTAGAGATAGATGCGATGAAAATTTGTTGTATTGGAGCTGGTTATGTCGGTGGACCTACTATGGCAATGATTGCCCATAAGTGTAAGGGGATCGAAGTTACGGTGGTGGATTTGAATGAGCAACGCATTGCAGCCTGGAACTCCGGGGACTTGCCCGTATACGAACCTGGATTGGACGACATTGTTTCCCAAAACCGAGGCCAGAATTTATTTTTCAGCACAGATGTGGATGAAAAGGTGCGGGCGGCCGATATCATCTTTATCAGCGTAAATACCCCAACCAAAGACTACGGGTCAGGTTCAGGCCAGGCTGCAGATTTGCGCTTCGTCGAGTCCTGTGCCCGAGGGATTGCCCGAGCAGGTGGGGGGGATAAGATCGTGGTGGAAAAATCCACCGTGCCTGTGCGTACGGCTCAGATGGTGAAGGAGATTCTTGACTCCGCAAACAACGGACACTCGTATCAGGTTATTTCCAATCCTGAGTTTC
>JAQCIX010000179.1 GCA_027593365.1 Verrucomicrobiota bacterium | reverse complement strand
AGTTTTGGTAAGTTTTTATTAACAGCCCAAAAAAGATTTTTCAGTTCCAGTCAAAATTTTACTCGTCAGTCAATTATGGGGCAGATACCCCTTTTGATCTAGAGATGGCCAAAATTAAATTATACCTGTATGTAAGCACATTAATCACTGCATTTTCCTCTGCATCCTTTGTTTTTGCCGAAGCATCATGGGAACCCCTTTTCAATGGGAAAGATTTAAGTGGTTGGAGAGCCACTGATCCTTCCAAATTCAAAGTGGAGGATGGATTGCTCATTGGTTTTCAAAACGATGGGAAGGGGGCCGACCTTCGAACGGTAGATGAATTTGATCATTTTGAACTTAAATTTAGATACAAAAGGACGGAAAAAGGAAATAGTGGAATCTGGTTTCGGCAATTTTACCAGTTTGATCTTCTCGACATGATGCCAGTCACCCTAAGCGGAGCCTTTTACTATCCGAAATGTCCAACCACTTTTGTCTGGAAAAATGTAGATGAATCTTTGGAAAAAACGAATGAGTGGAATGAGGGGCAGATCTACGCCAATGGAAATCGGATTATTTTTTGGCTCAATGGGCAGATGCTCGGGGATGAGACATTGGACCCTAAGGTTCATCGAATAAGCAAGTCGGGCAGTATCGGTGTCCAGGTACATGGGGGTGATGCTTTTAAGGGTATGCAGGTGACCTTTCAAAAAATTGATATTCGCTCGCTCAATCCAGGTGATCCACCCAGCACGCCCGTGTCTGTGGTTTGTGAGCAAGAACCCAAGTAATCGAGGGCTTGGTTATTCCAAGTGCTTTTTTGCAATTGCTCTGCTTAGAAACTTCATCCAAGAGCTAAGAGTGAAAGCAATTTCTTATGGCCTTCTTTTTTGTTTGGTTTTTCAAATGCATGCGGCTGAGCCTTTGATTGTGGCTCACCGTGGAGCTTCTTTTGATGCTCCAGAAAATACCCTGCCCGCCTTTAAACTGGCATGGGAGATGGGAGCCGATGCGGTGGAGGGGGATTTTCTCCTGAGTAAGGATGGGCATATCGTATGTGTGCACGATAAGAAGACCAAAAAAGTGGCCGACCAAAACCTTGAGGTGGTCACCTCTACCCTGAAAGAATTGCAGGCATTGGATGTGGGTTCCAGGAAGGATGATAAATTTAGAGGTACCCGTATCCCCACACTCCCTGAGGTATTTGCCACCGTTCCCAAGGGAAAGAAGATTTTTGTGGAAGTGAAGTGCGGCCCGGAGATCATTCCTGCATTAACCAGGGAAATTGACCGGAGTGGTTTGACCCATGACCAGGTCGTGCTGATCTGCTTTAATGCCGAAGTCATTCGCAAATTCAAAAAAGTGAAACCGAAGCACAAGGCCTACTGGTTGTGCTCTTTTCGTAAGAAAAAAGGTGTGCTTACTCCAGACCTTAAAACCATTATGGACACTCTTAAAAGTACGGGTGCCGATGGGTTGGATTCTCACTTTTCCATTCCTGAGGAATTTTCGCAGGCGGTGCTCGATGCAGGGTATGAGTGGCATGCATGGACAGTGAATGACCCCGAGAAGGCGAAGGAATTGGTCCAGCGTGGGGTTCACTCTATTACCACCGACCGCCCCGGTTTTTTGCGGGATGCCCTGTAAACACAACTGCTGCCAAAGATTATGAAAAAAGAGCAAAACCCAGCTGAGATCACTATCAAACGGATTGGTGGATACTTACACCGGGTGGTGCCGATTCTGGATGAAGCTGGAAATGTAATCTCCCACAGCCTGAAGCCCTTCATGGTGGAGTTTCGCTTGCGCGACCTCATGCAAGTGATTGTGGGTGCCTCCTTACTGGCGATCCCTGTTGCTTTTACCGAGGAAGTTTGGAAGCTCAGCACCGAATTGCCCATGGCCAATGTGTTGGGATTAAGTGCTCTCTCGCTGCTCTTTATCGGTCTTTTTGTCTTTTTTAATTTTTATCGATTTCACCTTGGGAAACATTGGTTGGAATACTGCAAGCGGGTCATTATGACCTATGTGATTTCCTTACTGGTTGTGGCTCTTCTTTTATGGATCATTCAACGTTGCCCTTGGTCGACCGAGCCGATGGTGGCGATTAAGCGTATCCTGATTGTCGCATTCCCTGCCTCGATGAGTGCTGCAGTCAGTGATGTGCTCAAGTAAATCTTTTTGATATTAGGCGGATTTCTCCATTGCTTACTCGCCCATTCCCATCCATCTCAATCCTATGAACGATAAACTCATTTCCATCTTTTCTCTTTTTGGCCTGTTGGCAGGCTTTGCCTGTGCTTCGCAGGATTCGGCTTCTCGTAACCTACTCACATCAGATGGTTTACAACTCAATAAAAACTGGGTCTTAGCCGATGGGGAGTTGACCCCGTCCCAGACTCCTGGTGGCATTATCTGGACTAAGGAAAAGTTTGGTGACTTCGAGGTCGTCCTCGAATACAAAACCTCGGAGAAAGCCAATAGTGGGCTGTTTTTCCGGACCGATCCACGCAACCCGGTGCAGGGAGGGTTTGAGATCCAGATCGCATCTCCCGGCCTGTACAAGGGAAAGCATGTCCTTGGCTCCCTGTACGACGCGAAAGAGGCCGCGGTTTCTGCTGGTAAACCGGACGGAGAATGGAATGTGATGACCCTGACCTGCAAAGGCCCGTCCATAAAGGCCACCGTAAACGGGCAGACCACAGTGGATGTAAACATTGATCAATGGACCGAGCCCAATCAAAACCCGGACGGTTCTAAAAATAAGTTTAATACTCCTCTTAAAGATATGCCACGAGTCGGGCACCTGGGCCTGCAATACCACGGCCAAGCCGTCTGGTTTCGTAAGTTTGAAATCAAGCCACTGAACTGAGTCGTTGGCTCTGGGGATCGTTTTCGATGAGAGCTTTCCTTTTCTTTGCCCCGATCTTCCTCTTACACACGGCGGTCTGGGCCTTGCCCCCAAATAGCCGAGTGCCGGACACCCAATGGGTATACAAGACTGTTTCCGGCAAAGATTTGAAAATGGATGTCTTTTTGCCGCCCGATTATTCTCCGGAAGGAAAGCGGTTTCCGACTATGGTTATCTTTCATGGCGGGAGTTGGGCCGAGGGGGAAAGCAACTGGCATTGGCCCGACTGCACATACTGGAGTAAGCGGGGCATGGTTGCAGTATCGGTGGATTACCGATTAAAAAACCGGGACCAGGTACAGGTACCTTTGGAATGCGTAAAAGATGCCAAGTCGGCGATCCGTTTCCTGCGGTCGAACTCCGATCGGCTCAAAATCGACCCCAACCGAATTGTGGCGATGGGAGATTCTGCGGGCGGGCAATTGGCTGCCGCCACCGCCACCCTGACCAATCCCAAGACCAATGATGATGCCTACGATCTTTCCATCTCCTGCATCCCTCAGGTGGTGGTGCTTACCTGTCCATGGTTTAAGACCGCACCCGATCTATGCCCTCCCAAGCATTTGCTAGAAGGGTCTCCCCCCTTCATCACCTTTGCCGGAGGTGCAGACACCGCTATAACCGTGGCCGAGATGATCGAGTTTCACGAATTGCTCAAGGAAAA
>JAQCIX010000015.1 GCA_027593365.1 Verrucomicrobiota bacterium | reverse complement strand
AATTAGCCAATTTACTCTCTTTGGGAACCTAAAAAAAGGATATCGTCCGTCCTTTAACCGAGCTGCAGAGCCGAAAAAAGGGGAAGAGCTCTTCAATCAATTTTATACAAAATTAGGTACTCTTTTTCAGGGGAATCTTGCCTCTGGTGTTTTTGGAGCTGATATGAAAATTGAAGCAATCGATGATGGGCCCGTTAGCATATGGCTAGATTCCCAAGAGCGAAATTATTGAGATGGCCAAAAATAAGGTTCTGGCAAAGGAGTTTTTCTTTGGCGATGTGAAAGAGGTTGCCCCTTCGTTGTTGGGGAAGCAATTGTGTGTTAGGGATGATCAAGGCAGGGTTCTGAAGGCCATTATTACAGAAACTGAGGCTTATGATGGGGAAGATGATTTAGCCTGTCATGCGAGCAAGGGTAAGACCCCTCGAACATCAATTATGTATGAAGTTGGGGGGATTTGTTATGTTTATCTTTGTTACGGAATGCACTGGATGTTCAACCTTGTAACTGGCCCCATTGGTTACCCATCTGCAGTTTTAATTCGAGGTTGTAAGGGTATCTCTGGTCCTGGGAGACTTACCAAGAATCTTGGGATAACAGGTCAGATGAATGGAATGAACTTGGGCATGGATTCGGGCATTTGGGTGGAAGAAACAGAGGTCAATCCAGGAGAGATTTTTACTGGTCCAAGGATAGGAGTCGAGTATGCTGGTCCTATCTGGGCTAATAAACCATATCGTTTTTGGTTTTCAAATTCCTGATGGAAGGTCTAATTTAATCACATGAAAGAAAAAGTTCTACTCATTACCCTCGGAGTTTCTTTGAGTATGAACGGATGCAGTCATCGTTCTGAAAGGGTTGCAAACAATGATCGTCCATCCATTTACGATGCTTGGGATGCCCGATATTCCTACAACATCGAGAAAAGACAAATGATCCCTTTTCATGAGGGAGTCCCGTCCGGCAGAATGTGGGGGAGAGACCCTTCGGGCAAAATAGACCAAGCCTCATATTTCTCAAAGAATAAGCAAAACCAGGAAGATCTTTTTGCTCTTCACTCCAAGAAGCTAGACCGAGAACGGGAAAAGAAGTGGGAGCAATCGAAGGAAAAACGCATCCATTTTATTCAGGAGCAGATACAAATTCTAAAGTCGGAAGAAGACGCACCTTATATCGAGGTGGAGATTGAGGAAGATGAAGATGACTTCGTGCCACCAGCCTTTATCCCACAGGGAATTGATCTCAATAATAATGATGCACCTATGCCTGATGCGCCTACTGGAGATGAGCCTTCTGCATTCCCGTTTGCCCCTCTCCCTTGATCCTCTCAAATGGGTAAAGTTTCCATAGTACTAAACTCTCTTGCTGTAGGGATTAGTCTTCTGGGTATCGTTTTAATTCAAATCATTGTGAGCGAGAATGAGAACACTGCTCGGGAGATTAATCATATTCAAAAAAGTATTTTGGAAACGGGGAGTAAGATCAAAGAGCAGGCTTTGGAAATTTCTTCTAAGCTGATGCGTCAAAAAACTAGGAACGAGGATTTGAGTGAGGAGATATCTGAATTCCGTAAAAGTTCCCAGCAATCGATTGAAAAATTAGAGGAAACCAAGGCTCAAATCAAAAAACTGGAGGATGCCATTTCCAATATGGAAGAAGAGATTGCCTCCTCTGGAGAGCGAGAAAAAGAAGCGGAAGCCAAGTTGCAGGATAAACTCCAAGCTATTCAAACCTTGAGATCTGAGATTCCCCAAATTTCGCAAAAAATAGAAAATAAAAAATTTGAAACTCGAGATTTTGAGAATCGTTCAAATGATATATCCCATAGGTTGATCGTGTATTCGGAAATTACTAAAATTTTACGACAGCATTATCTGGACACGGTTAGCGACATGAGAACTTATGCTCGTGAGAGACCATGGATCGAGAAAGGTGAGAGCTTGAGTATCCGTTTAGGGAAGGTAGACCTTGCTTCTGGATATATTGCTCTCCCCGAGGGAGGCACCGTTGGTTTACGGGAGGATATGTATTTTTCGATTTTTCATCTTCAGGAAGAAATTTCTAAAATAAGAATCAAAAAAGTTTTTCGTACCCATGCTCTTGCGGAAGTGATCCCCTTGGTTGGGAATCCACACAAACTCTTAGAAATCCGAGAAGTTGATTTGGTGGCTCTTTAGAATTTCCTCTTTGTTGTTGCTTGGAGGTGCGGTCACTATGTTTGTGATCAATCTTGATTCTTTCGATAACCTGGAACCGCAACTTCTTTCCGAGAAGCAAAAGCTTCAAGGTTTGGAGCAACAGCTTGGGTTAGAGGCCAATGCCAGTGAGTCCAACATGACCACTTTGCTTAAGATCAACCGAGATCTTCGGAAGGAATTAGAAGTTCTCGAGGAGGGAAGTCAGGGAGCAGAAGATGAACTTGGTTTTCTTCTCCCCAAAATTAAGAGTCTTCAAGATCAAACATCCAAAATGGAAGAAGAGCTCAAAGAAGCGAGGGAGAAAGTGGAATCGATCGAAGAGAAAATGGGTCCTGAAGATCAGAGAATTGATGCCCTAACTCAGCAAAAAGAAGAAGAACTCATCAAGTTGGAAGAAGTTTCTCTTGTACATTCTAATGCCGAGAATGATTGGCGTAACCTTGATCAAAATCTATCATCGTTGAGTCGTGTGCGGGAAGCAGCTTTAGAAACCTATCAAACCGCAAGAAAATCCTTGCTCGAGGAAATTGTGTTACCTTTTGAAGTCTTTTACGGAGATACTGTTGAGGCAGAAGTGGAGAGCGTATCCAATAAAGAAAATGGTTTTTTTGTAAAAAAAGGTCTCGAGCATGGTTTAAGGACAGGATTTGTGTTTATTCTCCAACAAAGTGGTTCATGGGAAGAAATTCCTCTGTTTGTACAGTGTACTTTAGCCGAGAAAAACTATTCATTTTTTAAAATCATTTCTTTTTCCGATACAAAGGTAAGTGAGATTATGGACACTGGTGAAAAACTTTCCTTGATCCGTACGGCAGATTTAATTAATCCTAACGATTCTCCAATTTCTAGAAGCGAGAAGATTTTATCCCAACACGATCTTTAAATTATCCCTCCCTATGAGTTCCACTGATTCTGATCAGATTACTGACGAAGCCCTTGCTTCAAGTATTTCTGACGATGGCCGACTTTCCTCGGAGGCCTTTGATGCTGATGAGGAAGGCATAGTTGAAGCCGGCATCCCTCCCCAAACTCCAGATTCTTTGGACGGGGATCAACTCAATGAAGAAGCTTTTTCTGTGGATGATTTTGATGCGAATCTAAATATTGATAACCCGGGCGAGCCTTCTGAATCCAGTGGACCAAATGCGGAAGCCAATTCGCCTTCTATCGATAGCACTAGTTTAGATAATCCTCCAAAACCAGTGGTCGAACCTACTGACAGAAAAAACTCTCCTTCCTCGAACGGGCAAGTGGCGGAATTCCGTAAAACTTTGTCTGCCCTGTCGCGGCAACTTGAAGTCGATCGACTTACTTTTTTATACCAACAACTTCAAGCAGATGGGAATGAGCTTCCCAGCTTGGAACGAATTGCTTCCGACATCAAAGGCGACGCTACTTTACACTCCCTCGGGGATCATGATTTGTACTCCAAAAGGCCTTTGGCCAGATTGCAGGGGTGGATTTCAGGTCTCTCCTTCGGTTTGGGCAGACGGGCCAAGAAGTTCTCACGTTGATTCTCCCAGTCGAAGGGGTGCAGGGTTCTGCTTGCGATTACTCTGTGATCATCCCGGCTTATAATGAGGAAGATTACCTAAGCCTCACACTTGAGGCTCTGCATGAGGCTCGCAACGCCGTACCGCATCTTACAGGTGAGTGTATAGTCGTAGATAACCATTGTACGGATCGTACGGTTGAGATTGCCCAAAAATTTGGGTGCCGTGTTATCTTTGAACCGGTGCATAAAATTGCCAAAGTACGAAATGCGGGTGCGAATGCATCCACAGGTGCTTTCCTGATTTTTGTGGATGCGGACACCATTGTACCTGTTGAAACTTTTCAAATTGCCCTGAAAGCTTTGCATGAAGATAACATCGGTTGCGGTGGAGCGAGGTTAGGCTTTGATCAAGACCATGACCGTTGGTTCTCAGGCGTTTTTTTACCAGCTATGTGGAATTTTATCTCCCAAAAATTCAGGCTTTTTGCGGGTAGTTTTATCTTTTGCAGGAGGGATCTGTTTTTTCTTGCTGGGGGATTTCCTGAGACCCACTTTGCGGGTGAAGAAATTGTTTTATCCAAAAAATTAAAGAAGGAATCTAAAAAGGCTGGTTTGGGCGTTTTGGTGATCATTTCCCCGCCCGTGGTTTCCTCTGCCCGAAAGCTTGAGTGGTATAGCGACTGGTCGATCCTTAAGATGATTTTACCACTGATCGGATTTCCTCTGTTTTTAAGAAATCAAAAGGCATGTAATTTTTGGTACCGCCGGCCAAGTAAGGATTGATTTTTAAGGGAAGTTTGCATTGTAATAACCGTTTCCCATGAAATCTTTCGCTACAAAACAATTTTCTTTTTCATTCTTTGTTTTGTTGGTTGCGTCTTGTGGGAGGCACGCCGGGCCTTCATCCCAAAATAAGCAGCCTGCCGGAAGTGGACAACCCCCAGCCTATGTTCAGAAGGCGTGGGATGCTCGCTACACTTACGATGCAGATCGGAGACTCCTGGTCCCTCAATATGCCGGTTCTCGATGGGGTGCTGTTCAGCAATACAAAGAAGAGGGCGTATTAGAGTACCAAGACTGGTGGATTCGTGATGTCCGTGCCGAAGACTTGGAATCCTCTCCTGATACGATCATCACGACATTTTTGGATGAAGATGGTGTTGTCACTGAACTGCCATCCCAAAGTTCTGAGGATGCTGTTAGCGACGAAAGCTTAGACGACTCCTCAGACGACTCAATACAGGATGTAAACAACCCCGATGCTCCACCCTCATTCAATGAGACGGACGATCCTTTTGTTCCATCCCCCTTTTCCCCGTTTTAAAGGTCAGTATTTCTTGATCTCTCCAATTGAGGCAAAAAGGGGAGGTGGATCGTAGTCATCCTCATCCCTATTTTGCTCCTGTGGCTCATTGGGTTTGGAAACAGGTTGAATCTTTGGAACAGTTTTCACCCTAGGGGACAGAGTAGCCTGTGTGACTGGATTGCTTGCCGGAGCGGCAGGAGGTATAGACCCTTTTTTCTTAGATCTTCTTTTCGGGCTCAGTGCACCCACGGAACGAAGCCAAACTCGGCTTACTACAATATCCTGATCCTCCTTGATAAACTCACGAAGTTGTTCCCATTTTATTTTGGCAAAGGAACCTGCTCCCTTGGTCTTACCGCTTCCAACTTTGCGGGGTGTTCCGTCCTTGTTTAGGGTAACTTTCATCTTCAGTTAGAGAGTAATCAAAATACTGGAAATGAAATCAAGCCTACATGATTCGCAATCTCTTTTTTGTAGGGTCTATTCAGATGTATGGAAAAGATCATTGAGCGGATGATCTGATTTCACACGAGAATACCTGGCCGGCACATTGGCACAAAGGCTCTCAAGGATTTTGTATATCCAATCACATTGCTCTTCCATGCCAAGCTTTTGAGCTAGTTCTGCTGCACTTACAGGAGTGGATGGATTTTGAGATAACCAATCGGTAACCTCTTTTCGAACATTCAATACTTTAGCTGCGGCTTTTTTACCCGCTTCCACTCCCGGCTGGTGATACGCATTGATTCCCACAAGAGCCGCATAAAAACCAACCGCACGCTCGTAGAGAGCAATCAGCATACCCACGGAATATGGATTCACTTCGTTAATCGTAAGGGTAATGGACTGACGGTCTTTTTCGAGCAGAGCATCCCGGGTGCCCAGAAAAAAGCCATGCAGGTAGTCTCCTGAAGTCATTCCCTCTGCATCCACAGGTACTTCGGTTCCTTCCCTGTATTTCAGAACCTCAATAAAGGTAGCAAAAAAATTGGGTATCCCTTCGCGCAGCTGTTGAACATAGGCGTGCTGGTCCGTGGATCCTTTGTTTCCATAAACAGCGATTCCCTGGTTCACTACTTGGCCCGAAAGGTCCTTTTCCTTCCCCAGAGACTCCATAATGAGCTGCTGCAAATACTTGGCGAAAAGTTCGAGGCGATCCTTGTAGGGGAGTATGACCATGTCCTTGGTTCCCTTGCCGCCAGAGAGGTGGAACCAGGCCAATGCCAGCATCATTGCTGGGTTGCGAAGGGTATCTTGGGAACGGGTAAGTTGATCCATTTCGGATGCACCTTGAAGAAGGAGATCGATATCAAAGCCCTGAAGAGCTGCAGGGAGTAAACCTACAGCGGCCGTTTCACTAGTCCGACCACCTACCCAGTCCCACATCGGGAAGAAATCGAGCCATTTTTCCTCCTGAGCAACTTGATGAAGTTTACTGTTATCTCCGGTTACTGCGATCGCATGCTTGCTGAAATCAAGACCCTTGTTCTTAAAGGCATGCTGAGCTTCAATCATCCCGTTACGGGTTTCTGGAGTGCCACCAGATTTGGAAATGACCAAAACCAGTGTCGTGGATAAGCTTTCCCCAATCTGGGATAAGGTGAAGTCGATCCCGTCGGGGTCCGTGTTATCAAAGAAATGAGCTCTGAGATCATCGCCAGAGGATTTGGAAAGGGCTTTGCCAACAAATTGGGGGCCGAGGGCGGATCCTCCAATTCCAATAACCAAAAGGTCCGTAAACGGTCCGTTCGGGCTGGCTAGAGTTCCTTCTCTTACTCTTTGGGCGCATTCCTTGACCCGGGTCAATGTATGTGTGATTGCATCGGAAATCTCAGCACTTGGAGCAAGACTGGAGTTTCGTAACCAATAATGCCCAACCATTCTACCTTCATCAGGGTTGGCAATGGCACCTGACTCCAGTTCTTTCATGGAAGCTAAGGCTTGATTTGCCTGTTCGCTTTGTTGGGAGATATAATCTTCAGGAAAGCCAACGAGTCGAAAGTCGGCTGAGAAACCTAAGTCTTCAAAAGTCTGGTAATAGGATGGATTCATGGGGAAAAGAGCTGATTGAGTTTGTTTAATGAGTAACCGCTCCAAGTGAGGCGGAGCTAACGAGTTTGGCATATTTGGCAAGAACGCCTCTTTTCTCTTTGGGTTCTGGAGGGGTCCATGCCTGTTTGCGTTTGTCGATTTCTTTAGAATCTAAATCAAGGGTGAGTTGGTTGTTTTCTGCATCAATCGTGATCGGGTCGCCGTTGACAAGCAAGCCAATCAAACCACCAACAGCAGCTTCCGGAGTGACATGCCCAACCACAAATCCATGGCTTCCGCCGGAAAAACGACCATCCGTAATCAGAGCAACCTCTTTACCGAGACCTCGACCCATAATCGCTGAGGTAGGGGAAAGCATTTCGCGCATGCCAGGGCCCCCGACCGGACCCTCGTTACGAATAACCACCACATGCCCAGCCTGCACCTCACCGTCCAAAATCCCCCGAAGGGCGGTTTCCTCGGATTCATAGACAATGGCAGTGCCAGAAAAAGTAAGTCCTTCTTTTCCGGTAATTTTGGCCACTGCTCCTTCGGACGCTAAATTTCCGTAAAGGATACGCAAATGGCTGTCCGTTTTGATAGGGTCATCAAAAGGACGAACCAAGTCCTGGCCATTAGGGTAGGGTGCATAGGGTGGGGCATCTGATACATTTTCCGCAAGTGTCTTGCCGGTAACGGTCATACAATCCCCGTGAAGTAAGCCCTGCTCAAGTAAGGTTTTGAGTAGCGGGCGCAAGCCGCCAATTCTCACGAAATGGGACATGTTGTACTTTCCACTGGGCTTCAGATCGCAAAGAACCGGCACTTTCTTACCGATTTCAGTAAAATCGTCCAAGCAAAGTGGCACTTCAGCTTCGTGAGCCATGGCTAAAAGATGGAGCACAGCATTGGTGGATCCCCCAAGGGTAATCACCACAGTAATGGCATTTTCAAATGCCTTACGGGTCATAATATCTCGAGGCCGGATATTTTTTTCAATGAGATGAACCACTGCAGCTCCTGCAGCTTTTGCATCCAATCGCTTATCCTCGGAAACTGCGAGCTGTGCCGAGCTGTCAGGAAGACTCATCCCCAGGGCTTCGATAGCGGATGACATCGTGTTGGCCGTATACATCCCACCACATGAGCCAGGTCCCGGTATCGCTTTTTTCTCAATCTCGGTAAGTTCTTCCTGAGAGATATTTCCTGAAGCATGAGCTCCTACAGCTTCAAAAACGGATACAATATCAAGATTTTTATCTTTGTGAATACCTGGAAGGATGGTGCCACCATAAACAAAAATTCCAGGCCGATTCAGTCGGGCCAAGGCCATGACACACGCAGGCATATTTTTATCGCATCCACCGATGGCGACCAGCCCGTCCATCCCTTCCGCTCCCACAACGGTTTCGATGGAATCCGCAATCACATCTCTGGAGACTAAGGAATACCTCATTCCTGGGGTGCCCATACTGATCCCGTCTGAAACGGTAATGGTGCCAAAAGGAACCGCTTTCCCTCCACTTTCATCCACCCCGAGAACCGACATCTTACCGAGTTCATCGAGATGGGAGTTGCAGGGCGTGACCATACTCCAAGCCGAACAGACTGCAACTTGGGGCTTTTGAAAATCTTCATCATCAAAACCAACCGCACGTAGCATCGAACGATTGGGGGCTCGATCATCACCATCCACAACGATGGAAGAAAAATTTCGGTTACAGCTCATACTATTTGTTTATAATTGTTTTTCGCAGAAGAAAGAATGGATATGCAGTTGCAAGAGTGCAAGGGTGTTGCAAATCTTCCCAAATTGGTTTTTCGATATAGGTTTGAATAAAAGTGAACTAGAATCCCTAAGGGAAGAGATCGATCAAATCGACTCAGAAATTGTCAGGCTGTTAAACTTACGAGTTGGGAAGGCCTGTGAGATTGGAAAAATTAAGCAACTTTCCGGGGTGGATCCCTACGATCCAGCCAGGGAAGAACAGGTTTTCCAAAAGGTTTCTGGTTACAGTCAAGGACCTCTACGGGATCGTTCCCTTAGGGCTGTTTACAGAGAGGTGATATCTGCATCGATCGCCTTGGAGAAAGATATGGTAATTGGGTATCTCGGTCCCGAGGCTACTTACACGCATCAAGCCGCGGTGAAAAACTTTGGGTCCGGATTGGAATATCGTGCATTGCCCGACATTCCAGATGTCTTTTCTGCGGTTGAAGCGGGTCATTGCGATTATGGGGTGGTTCCAATCGAAAACTCTACTGAAGGTGCTGTAAACCGATCGCTCGATCTTTTGGTTGATTCTGGATTAACGATCATTGCCCAAGTTTTCTTACGGGTTCGTCATTGCCTCTTTAGTCACTCTGCCCTGACTGAAATCAAAGAAGTTCGATCGAAGGATCAAGCCCTAGCCCAATGCTCCGATTGGTTGCGGAGTCATTTACCCAATGCACAGCTTGTTCCTGTCAGCAGTACAGCAGAAGCGGTGAAAGGTTGCCAGTCCCTTAAAGAAGTGGCAGCCATTGCGGGTGAGCTTTCAGGGAGTATATATGATGTGCCTATGATAGAGGCAGGGATACAGGATCGTTCTGACAATGTTACGCGGTTTTTAGTGGTAGCTCGCCAATCTTTGCCCATGCGTGAGGGTGTACACTATCGCACGAGTCTGGTTATGTCTTTAAAGGATGAAATAGGTGCTTTGCAAAATGCGTTAAAACCTTTTTCTGAAAGAGGTTTAAACCTTTGTAAGATTGAATCTCGTCCAAGTAAGAAAAAATCCTGGGATTACTTTTTCTTTGTCGATTTTGTCGGACACCCAGAGGAGACTACCGTATCTGAAGCTATACAGGAACTCAAGGGGGCGTGTGCTTTTTTTCGTTTGTTGGGAAGCTACCCCGAACAAGAATCTTAGAAAAATAAAACGGAGAGGTCTTGCCCTTGTCGGGCATTACGCATCACTAAAGTCTCGATGAATTCCCTAATTTCCAAGTACTCTTGTTCGCACTTGGCCGTCCATCTTTTTTTCTCTCCCTTTAAGGATTCTCGCAAGCCGGATACGAGCAAAAGACCTGTCATGGAATCCTGAATCGATCGCACAAACTTAAGCACAGATGCATGGACCCAAAGTGGGTCGATCAGGTGATGCCTCGCATTCCAGTGGGTATGGGTAAGATTGCGTTTATTGGGGAAATGAAAACGGACAACCTGATCAATGCAATGCTCGAACGATTGTACGGTCATCCGATCTTTGCCATCGTTTTCACGCATGAAAGACAAGGTTCTTTGCAGCTGCATTGTTTCCTCTGGAGAGGATACACTTCCCATCACCATGAAGAGTGAATTTAAATTTTGCAGTCTTGTATAGTCGTCTTTTTTACCCGCCGCTGTTTTCACCCTTCCTTTCCCCACCCAAATAAAGAATTTCCTCGGCAAACCGAGAGAACTGTGTGAAATCCTCGTAAAAACTCGCGTATCTTAGCCAGGCGATCGAATCCACGGTGCGCAAGCCATGCATCACCGCATCCGCAATCGCTCGGCTTGGGAGTTCGTTGTCGAACTCATTTTCGATCCTCCTGAGGGTATCAGAAAGAAGAGCATTGATTTGTTCGGCATCGATCGGGCGTTTAGAAATTGCACGACGCAGGCTCATTGCCAATTTCGTGCGATCAAAACATTCCCGACGATCATCTCTTTTTACCACCGTGAGGTCTTCATGAAGCACTTCTTCAATCGTGCTAAATCGATGACCACATGATTGGCATTCTCTTCTTCTACGCGTAGAGGCAACCTTGCCTGCCCGCGTTTCCAAAACCTTGAGATCAAGGGATGAACATTTCGGACAAAGCATTAGTCACTTACAAGAATTCCACATTCCACACACACTTTAAATGTTCTAACAATATTTGAGGAAATTCTTCAAGACCATAATTCCACTATCTGTAGCAAGGGACTCCGGATGAAACTGAACGCCCCAAACTGGAAGTTCTCGGTGACGTACCGCCATGATTTCGCTTTCTTCCGTCCAGGCTGTTTTTTCCAATGTTGATGGAAGGCTACTCGGTTCAATGACCAATGAGTGGTAGCGGGTCGCAGCAAATGGGTTGGGCATACCCTCAAAAATCTCCTGATTATGATGGTAAACGGGAGAGGTTTTTCCATGCATTAATCGATCGGCCCGAACGATCTTTCCCCCAAATGCTTGACCAATGCATTGGTGCCCCAAGCAAACCCCAAGCAATGGCTTTTGGCCGCCCCAGAGTTTGACAGCCGGCAAACTGATGCCGGCTTGGTCTGGGTCACACGGACCGGGAGAAATCACCAACCCTTCAAAGGGAGATATATCTATATCTTCAAGTTTGTATTGGTCATTTCTAAGTACCTTACAATTCGCACCTGATTCACCAAAATACTGCACCAGGTTATAGGTGAATGAATCATAATTATCAATGACCAGTAGATTCACAAAAAATTATACCGGTTTGTATCCTTGCTTACGGGCACGCTCCATGAGCCTCAATCCATTGAGGCGTATAAACCCACCCGCGTCCTCCGGTTGGTAATCCGAGAGATCGCCCTCCATGGATGCCACAGCTGTATCATATAAAGATAGGTCGGATTTTCGTCCCACAGTTGTCACATTTCCTTTGTAGAGCTTCAATCGGACGATACCCGAAACTGTTTTCTGACTCTCGTCAATTAATGCCTGAAGAGCTTCTCTTTCAGGGGCGTACCAAAAACCATAATAGATCAATTCGGCATAACGAGGAATTAAGGAATCCCTCAGATGCATGAGGTCACGATCCATAGTCAAAGTTTCCAGCTGCCGGTGGGCATGAAGCAGAATAGTGCCACCTGGAGTTTCATAGACACCCCGACTTTTCATTCCAACAAAACGGTTTTCAACTAAGTCTACTCGGCCAATTCCATGTTTGCCTGCGATGCTATTTAGGGAACGGATGATTTCTGCAGGAGTTCCCTTTTTGCCATCGATGGCCACACAATCACCTGCCAAAAATTCAAGCTCAATATACTGAGGTTCATCCGGAGCAAGCATGGGGTCCTCGGTTAATTTAAACATGGACCGGTTTTCAGGAGTGGTGGGGTCAAACCATGGGTCCTCGAGGATGCCTGCCTCATAGGAAATATGCCAAAGATTCCGATCCATCGAGTACGGCTTGGATGCACTGGCTTCGACATCTATTTTGTGTTCCCGGCAGTATTCAATCATCTCTGTCCGCCCGGGAAATCGCTTGCGAAAGGACGCGTCCCGCCAAGGAGCTAAAATTTTTAAATCGGGGGCAAGGGCACAAAAGGTTAGCTCAAACCGGCATTGGTCATTGCCTTTGCCGGTGGCTCCATGTGCGACCGTATCTGCATTAAATTCTCGGGCTATTTCAATTTGAGCCTTAGCGATTAAGGGGCGGGCAATGGAGGTGCCCAATAAATATTGGCTTTCATACACCGCATTGCCTCGTGCCATCGGATAAATGAAGTCGCGGGCAAATTCATCGACTAAGTTTAGGGTGCGGTGGGCCTGGGCACCGGTGGCCATAGCTTTCTCTTCGAGTCCGTCTAGTTCTTCTTCCTGGCCAACATCTGCACAATAAGTAATCACTTCGGCCCCGTGATGATTAGCAAACCAATGAACAAGTACGGAGGTGTCTAGACCTCCAGAATAAGCGAGTATAAGTTTCATTTTAGAGAGTTAAATTTGGATAATGCTGCGAGAATGGCCTTTTGCATATGGAGGCGATTTTCTGCTTGGTCAAAAAGAATCGCCTGATCGGAATCGAGTACAGCTTGGGATACTTCTTCGCCTGGGTGTGCGGGCATACAATGCATGAAAATAGATTCTTTTTTGGCAGCCTCAAGAATTGTTTCATTTACTTGGTATGGTTTCATTGCTTCCAGCCGCCCTTGGCTATCCGCTTCGCAACCCATGCTTACCCAGACATCTGTGTAAACGACATCTGCGTTTAAAGATGCGTGATTTGGGTCTGTGGTGAAAGACCAAGTCGGGGACAGGTGGCCCTTTTGGAGGAGGCTTTGGATCTCTTGGCTGGGTTGAAAGTCTTCAGGCCCGCAAAGAGAAATTTCCATATCAAAGATTGCACCTGCTAAAATCCAGGAATTAGCCATATTGCAGGAAGTATCTCCATAGAAAGCCAACTTCTTCCCCTTTAATCCTTCAAAAGGATTCATCCCACCTGAAAGCTTTTCCAAAAGAGTCATGCAATCCGCATAGATTTGGCAGGGATGGAGGAGGTCGGTTAGGGCATTGACCACCGGGATTTGCGAAGACTTTGCAAATTCCTCGATGATTTCGTGCCCATGGGTGCGGATGATTAATCCATCCAAAAACCTGGAGAGCACTCGGGCGGTGTCCGCGATACTTTCTCCTCGGCCAATCTGGGTGCTCGATTGATCCAAAATAACTGGGTTTCCACCCAGTTCACGAATCCCTACCTCAAAGGAAACGCGGGTGCGGGTACTTTGTTTGTAAAACATCATCCCCCAGCTACCTCCTTTTAAATCATTGGACGGACGCTGGGACCGACATGCTTTTAATTCAAATGCAGAAGCAAAAATAGATTTCACTTCATCCTTAGAAAAATCATTTTCCTGTAAAAAATGTCTCATGGCACAATTTTTTTCGGTTCAAAGGCAGACAGACTTTGTCTTAGAATTTTCAAGCCCTGGTCAATTTCATCCTGGGTAATTGTCAAGGGGGGGAGCAGGCGTAAGGTTTGACCGGCTGCACCCACGGCGAGTAAGCCGTTATCTCGAAGAATTGAAACGAGCTCACCTGGTTCATCGGCTAACTGGACTCCGAGCATCAACCCCCTTCCCCGAATCTCAAGAATCTTTTTGGGGAAGTTCTCTGCAAGCTTTTGAATCCCTTGAAGCAGGTAATCGCCTAATACTTTAGCCTGAGCGATCAAATCCTCTTTTTCAATGACATCCAAAACTGCATGAGCGGCGGAACAGGCAAGGGGGGATCCTCCAAAGGTGGTGCCATGACTGCCCGGTGTGAATAGAGATGAGCTTGAATCCTTTACCCATATCGCACCGATTGGAAAACCACCTCCCAGTCCTTTAGCCATAGCAATGGCATCGGGTTGGACCCCTGATTTTTGGTATCCCAAAAATTCTCCAGTTCTGGCTATCCCCGCCTGCACCTCATCCATCAAAAAGAGAAGGTTATTCTTTTGGCACAATTTTTCTATACCCTGCAGGAAGGAGTCCGAGGAGACATGGAGTCCACCTTCTCCTTGAATGGACTCTACTAATATCGCCACCGTTTCATCATCAATGGCATTTTCGAAATCAGATAGCTCGTTTAGCTTACAGAAAACAAAACCTGGGAGGAGGGGTTCAAAACCTTTTCTGTATTTGCTGGATTCGGTGGCGGATAGAGCTCCGAGCGTCCGTCCATGAAATCCATTCCGGGCGACTAAAATTTTGGTACGCTTCCCTTCTCCCTGCTCCCCGTGCAGACGGGACAGCTTAATGAGGGCTTCATTTGCTTCTGCACCACTGTTGCAAAAGAGTACCTTGCCCGGACCAATCTTGCGGGCCAATCTTTCGGCCAACCTTACCTGTTCCGGGATGGAGTATAGATTGGAGCAATGTGCGAGTAATTCTACCTGGTGTTGTACTTGTTTGATCCATTCAGGGTGGCTGTGTCCAAGATTGGTCACCGCAATTCCAGAGGTGAAATCTAAGTACTTTTTCCCTTGTGAGTCCCAAAGGTGAGACCCTTTGCCTCTGACTATTTCAATGGCTGGTGGAGCATAGTTTCCAATGAGAAATGTCTGATGCTTCCTAATGAAATCCATAATTATGTGTGTACGATTTCGGTTCCAATTCCCTGATCGGTAAAAATTTCCAGTAAAATACTGTGAGGCATTCGACCGTCAATGAAATGCACCCGGTTGACTCCTGATTTTAGGGCTTCCACCGCACTATTGACTTTGGGGAGCATACCCGCAGAGATGATTCCTCTTTCTTTGAGAGGTTCCACTTCATTTACCGCAAGGCTCGAAACGAGTGAAGATGGGTCTTGAGGATCTTCAAGGAGTCCTGGCACATCCGATAGATATACCAATCTACGGGCTCCTAAAGCCACTGCTACCTTGGAAGCCACATTATCGGCATTTACATTATAGCAGGTCCCGTCCGGGTCGGATGCAGTGGAGGATAAGATAGGCATTTGACCATTATCCAATGCAGCCAGAATAGGGTCTACTTGTACTTGGGTAACCTGTCCGACAAAACCAAGGTCATGCTTCCCTTGAAGTTTTTCACAGGTTAAAAAATTCTTCCCAGGGAATCTCTGCACATCGCAATCGTAAGAGGACACAAATTGAGCGACCTCTGCGTTGACCTCCTCATTGAGAACTTTATCCACTGCGTCTATTGTTTCTTTATCCGTTACCCGCAACCCGTCGAGGAACTTTGGTTCGATTCCCCGTGATTCAAGTTCCCGATTAATAGCTTTTCCCCCTCCATGAACTACAACCACTTTAATACCCACAAAATTTAGGAAAACTAAATCCATCGCCACCCCGGAGCGAACTTTAGGGTCCGGGGAGTCCATGAAACTACCCCCGTATTTCACTACAAAGATGGATCCGCGGAACCTCCTTACATAGGGGAGGGCTTCCATTAGGATTTTTGCCTTTGCCTGACTTTCCTCGAACTCAAACATTTCCGTTATTCGCTTTTATTGTAGTTCACATATTCTTCGCTCAGGTCATTCGACCAAATTAAGGAAGACGCATTTCCCATATTTAAGTTCATGGTAATGACAAAAGATTTTTGGGATACAATTTCTTTCCACTTCGATTTGTTCATTGGAAGGGGGGTGCCTTTCTCTACGGCTGGTACTTCATTGTAGAAGATATCCATCTCCTCAAAATTTAAACCGACTTTAGCATAGCCAGCAGCATCGACTAATCTTCCCCAGTTTGGATCCGATCCAAACCAGGAGGTTTTGACCAACAAAGAATTGGCAACACATCTGGCCACTTTTTCAGCATCCTTTTCATGGGCGGCTCCCTCGACCCGAAGCTCTACGAATTTGGTAACTTTTTCTCCATCGGTTACACATTTACGGGCAAGAGTTTTGCAAATTTGAACAACCGCTTCCTTAAATTTAAAACGGGTCGATTCAGGTTCATCCTCCACAGAAACTCGAGTAAATCCATTGGCTAAAAAAAGCACCGAGTCATTGGTACTCATATCGCCATCGATGGTCATGAGGTTAAAAGATTTTTGCACAGCTTCAGCTAGGCATTCTTTAAGGAAAGAGGATGAGACAGATGCATCTGTGGTAAGGAAAGCCAGCATCGTGGCCATATTGGGCTCGATCATGCCAGCACCTTTCACCGTCCCACCAATAGTGATTTTCCCGGAAGCAGTTTCGATCTGTGCAGAACATGACTTCGTTTTGGTGTCTGATGTCAGAATTGCTTCCTGGAAAGCCTTTCCTCCATCGAGTTCATCCAATACATCCTGGCAGGCATGGGCAATGCCAGTTGTGACCTTGGTCATTGGGAGTTGTACACCAATTCGACCTGTGGAACAGACCAGAATTTCCCGCGAGTGCGTCTTCAGGTGACGTGCGGTTTCCGATGCCATTTTAACGCAATCCAAGTCCCCTTGCTTACCTGTGCATGCATTAGCATTCCCACTATTGGCAACCACTCCATGAAATCCTTGACTTGGGTCAGCTAAAACATCGAGGCAATATCGAACCGGTGCTGCTTTGACATCATTGGTGGTAAAAGTCCCAGCGGCCGTACAAGGTCTGGCAGAGTAAATTACTCCAAGGTCGAGTTTTCCGTTATTTTTACCTAGGATATTGCAGGAAACTCCGGAAGCAAAAAAACCCTGGGGTTCAGTGACTCCATCACAATCTACAAAAAATTTCATACTAAACCGCAATCCTCCGCGTAGCCGTTACACAGGTTCATCGTCTGTACCGCCTGTCCACCCGCTCCTTTGAGCAAGTTATCCTCCGCAGAGCAGAGAATATATCGATTCATGCGTGCATCCTCCGAAACTGAAATATCGATCCGGTTGGTTCCCACTACACTTCCTGTTTCAGGAAACTGTCCTTGGCCCAAAACCTGAACAAAGGGGCGATTCGAGTATGTATTTTCCCAGCATTGCCGAATTTTTGATTCAGCGAGGGAAGATTTTGGCCGGACGGAAATGGTTGAGCAAAGTCCACGATTCATCGGGGCTAAATGTGGATGGAAGGAAAGAGTAATGGATTGACCCGCAAATTCGCTTAACTGCTCTTCGATTTCGGATAAATGTCTATGCTTGGGTAGACCGTAGGCCCCAGCACTCTCATTTCTTTCGCAGAAAAGAAGTCTTTCGGAAGCATTTTTGCCTGCCCCACTAATTCCACTGATTGAATGGACAATGATCTCCTTTTCATCAATGAGCTTATCCCTGAGCAGTGGGGCCAGAGGAACAAGTATGCTGGTAGGGTAGCACCCAGGAGATGCAATGAGTGGGGACTTTTGCCAGCTTACCGGATGAAGCTCTGGCAAACCATACTGGGCTACCGGTAGCCACTGAGGGGCAGGATGATCCGTACCATAGAACTCCTTGTAAAGGGTCGGTGAGTTGAGCCGGAAGTCCGCAGAGAGATCAATGATTTTCTTTCCTGCATCGAGCAGGGCAATGGCGTATTCAGAGGCAGTTCCATGCGGTAATGCCAGAAAGAATAATTCGATATCCGATTGAACCAGTTCTGGAAGGACTGGATTTACAAAAGAAATCAAATGGCCTTTATGACCAAGTTTTGGAACAACGGAACTCAGCGGGTTTCCTGCATGAGCCCGAGAGGTAACCATAGACAAATCAATTTTCGGATGCCTGATCAGTAAATTTACCAACTCTTGCCCGGTGTAGCCAGATGCACCAATTATGCCTACTTTCATGATGTTAGCCATTTGCTGTGGAAAGATATAAAAAACAAACCCCTCGGTTGGAGTGCCGAGGGGTTGAAGTAGAAAGTGTTTCGATTTGAGAAATTATCGCTTAGAAAATTGAAACCGTTTACGTGCCCCTGGACGTCCCGCTTTCTTGCGCTCGATCTTTCTTGGATCCCTGCGCAAATGCCCGGCTTTTTTAAGAGGAGAGCGCAACTCGCCATCCAATTTCTCTAAAGCACGGGATAAACCGTGACGAATCGCACCAGATTGACCAGTTCCGCCACCACCGCGAACATTAACAGAAACATCCAATTGACCATTTTTTTCGACGCAAAGTAAGGGTCCAATCACAGCCTTCCTTTGTTGTTCGGTCGAGCAATAATCATCAATGTCGCGGTTGTTGATCGTGATTGATCCAGTTCCAGGGCGAATTCTGACTCTGGCTGTACTGGTTTTCCTGCGTCCTGTGGCAATGATGTCTTGGTTTTTAGCTTTGGCACTCATGATGAGAAATTAAGAAAGAAGGGGAGAGGGTTGCTGTGCGGTGTGTGTATGCTCCTCGCCGGCAAAAACACGCAAACGAGTAAGCATGCCGCTGGAGAGTTTGTTCTTAGGTAACATACCTTTGACCGCATTGGTGATGATAAATTCGGGTTTGTTTTCGCGAAAGTCTGCAACATTGCGGTACTTTTCGTTCCCCATGTATCCAGAGTAGAACATGTATTGCTTTTGCTCTTCTTTAGAACCAGTAAGTTTAACTTTGTCCGCATTGATCACGACCACATAGTCACCTGTGTCTACATGAGGGGTGTAGGTTGGTTTGTTGCGCCCGCGCAGAGCATTGGCAATCTGCACGGCAAGTCTGCCGAGAATTTGGCCAGAGGCGTCAACAATCTTCCAGTCGTGGGTTACGGTTTCCTTTTTGGCAAGGGTAGTCTTCATCGAAAAATAAGTGAAAAGATAGAAAATGAATCATTTGTCATTGTTCGTCAACCGAACAATCCGCAAATTTAAACTAAAGAATAGTTACTAAAATTGACCGGTGCCCAGGTCGGATAAGGTTTGGTCGTAAAACTTACTCCCGTATCCCATAACCCGGTCGGTGTTGTCATACACCACAGGCATATATTTTTTCTCAACATCTTTGTCGGAAAGGGTCCCTTCATTGCCGCCTTTTCTAATTTTATAGAACCATACGCTCCCCCAGTCGTACCCTTCTACATAATTTGCGATTCCAGCTAGGTTATATACTTGTCCTTTGGTCATGCCAACAGAAAGCCCCATTAGGTTTTCGATATTCTTGCTGACTGCCGCGTCTGCATCCGCAAAGGGACTGCCACCACTACGGTTAAAGCCCGATGTTCCCTTGTTAAGGCAACCTACGGATAGAAAAAAACTGATTCCAGCAAATACAGACAATAAATTACGGACCATCCTCATATTAGATGTATTTATTACCCTAACCTGAGGATTGGGCGCAATACCAATTTAATGAACTAAGGTAGGCTTGAGTGGAGGCTAAGAAGATGTAATTTTTTCCAAAGCCTGATAGCTTCGTGCAATCATTTCTCTGGGGTCGTCTAAGAGGTTTGCCGAAGCCAGGGCATTGTCCAGCAATTGATTAGCTACGAGAAGAGCCGTTGGTTCATCTTTTTCCATGAGACTGTTTAGGCCCTTGATGATGGTGTGGCGGGGGTTGATTTGAAATTTAACCTTACTCGCTGGCATTTCATCTTCGGGTCCTTGCATCATTTTCATGATTCGCCGGGCAGAGGCTCCACCCATACCGTCTTCTCCCACAACACAAACGGGGCTGTTGATTAAACGTTCTCCAGTTTCCACATCAGAAACTCTTTCCTTTAATGATTCCTTGATCCATTTGGATAGTTTCTTAACCGCCTTTTTGTCCAGGCTTTCTCCGGTAGGTTCTTCGTCTAATTTTTCGAGTTTTAATTCATCGGAATCTGCAGAAATAATCTTTTTCTCTTTGAATTCCCTTAAAGATTGCATCACATACTCATCCACTGGTTCCGTGAGTAAGAGAACTTCGTATCCTCTTGCCTGAAGTGCTTCTAGGTAAGGGCCCGACTCGATAGACTTTCGATTCTTCCCATAGAGAAAGAGGATTTCTTTTTGGTCAGTCGCCATGCGATCGATGTAATCCTCGAGACCGGTGAGTTTTCCATCTTCCGAAGCTGTGGATTGAAAGCGGAGTAACTTAGCCAAGTCATCTTTGTAGGTAAAGTCTGTGGCCACCCCTTCTTTAATCAAAGCGCCGAATTCCTGCCAAAATTCAAGGTAGGTCTCTTCTTTCTTCTTGGCTTGTTCGTTTAAGAACTTGATGAACCTTTTAGTCAAAACCTGCCCGAGTTTGCGGAGCAATTCGCTGTCTTGCATCGTTTCGCGCGAAACATTTAAAGGGATATCAGAACTGTCTACAACCCCGCGTAAAAACCTGAGCCATTCAGGAAAAAGGCTTTTAGGTTCGGCATCAATCAGTACCTTCCTGCAATGAAGGGCAACCTTGTTTTCGTTGCGAAACATGCCCATTTTTTCCATGTTTCTCTTTGGTACGAATAAGAGAGAATTGATTTCAAGGGGGGCATCTGCACTGAAGTGGAGGCGCATCAATGGGCCTTCATAATCGTTGGCCTGAAATTTATAAAATTCTTCGTATTCTTCTTCCTTAATGTCGGACTTGGATCTCAGCCAGATCGCGTCAACTGTGTTTACTTTCTCTCCATTGACCGAAACTGGGAATTGTACGAAAGCGGAGTATTTTTTGACGATATCCTTGATTCGGTCTTCTTTGGCAAACTCGTCAAAATCGTCTTTCAATTGGATCACGATTTTAGAACCGCGCCGTTGGCCCTCCGACTTGTCGATTGAGTAGCCACCATTCCCGTCGCTTTCCCAGCAAAATCCTTCCCCTTCCTGATGCCAGCTGCGAGTGTAAACTTTAACCGAATCAGAAACCATGAAGACGCTGTAAAAACCAACCCCAAATTTACCAATGAGGGCTTCATTCTTTTCTCCATCATTTTGCAGAGCTTCAATAAACTCTTTGGATCCTGAGTGGGCAATTGTGCCGAGGTTTTTGATCAATTCCTCCTCGGTCATTCCAATACCAAAATCCTGTATGATTAACTGTTTGGCATTTTCATCGGTACTTAAATTGATTTCAAGTTCGAGGTTGTCATCCAAAATGTCTTTCTCCGTGAGTTGAGTACGGCGAAGTTTTTCGAGGGCATCCGAAGCATTAGAAATTAACTCGCGGACAAAGATCTCTTTGTCCTTATAAAGCGAATTTACGACGATATCGAGAACCTGCTTGGTCTCGGCTTTGAATTCATGAGTGGTTGCTTGAGTCATGGTAAAAAAGGTTCAAGTAGTAACAATTTGTGAGGCATCTTCAAGTCATTATCAAAGGAGCGTTGTCTGGTATTCTTTCTGTTCATAGATCTTTGAATTTTTTTCTAAAGAATTCGTAGGCTTGGTTGATCTCTTTGGCTTTTTTTTCCGCAACCTCTCGAATTTCAAGTCCCAGGGCCGAAACCTTGTCAGGGTGATACTGAGCAATCGCTGTCCGGTAAGTTGTCTTGATTTTGGAAAAATCGTTCAAGTCCTCTTTGTGTAAACCGAGTACCTCAGCCATTTGAACTTCCTCTATTGTAGGGAAAGTAAATTTTTGAGCCTCTTCAGTTTTTTGGGATTGGGCATATTTTTCCTCATTCTTATCCTG
>JAQCIX010000014.1 GCA_027593365.1 Verrucomicrobiota bacterium | reverse complement strand
ACCTATAAATTTCAGGGTCGCTACTTCCGACTGACCGATGTTCATGGGCATATCGTCAAGCCCATCCTTGCCTAAACAAAAATCCGAGCGGCCAACACTTTTCTGGCTTTTCCTGGCAAAGTTCCAGGCTTAGGCTCTAAGTCTAACGCCCTTTCACGATGATTCTTCGCATCCGTTTAATCCACCTTCTGATTTTCTTTTCAGTTTCCCTATTGACTGGTCTGGAAAGAGATTCCTGGAGCCAATGGAGAGGAGAAAAGGGAGACGGTCATGCACCCGAGGGCAAGTACCCCATTGAATGGTCAGAAGACAAAAATATCCTCTGGAAAGCCCTGCTTCCTGGACGCGGACATTCCTCCCCCGTATATCAGGGCGACCATGCCTGGGTAACCACCGCTGTGGAAACCCCCGCTTCCGACAAAGAAAGAGACAGCCGGATAAAAGAAAGTAAGTTCCCAGGAGCCGCTGGTCTACATTACTTATCGAAAGTCGACCTTTTTGCTCTGCAGATTGATCTGCAATCGGGGGAATTGCTACAGGAGATCAAGGTTTTTACCGTTAATCAACCCCAGGCCATTCACCGGTTAAACAGCTATGCCTCGCCCTCGCCCATTCTCGAAAAAAATCTTTTGTATGTTCATTTTGGGGCTTTCGGTACTGCATGTATTCATACGAAAACAAGTTCAGTGATCTGGAGAAACCAAGAAAAGAGGTTGTGGATTCATCACGAAAACGGACCCGGTAGTACACCGGTTTGTTTTGCAGACCTCCTTATTTTTCACCTCGACGGAACGGATCAGCAAAGTGTGGTCGCACTGAAAAAGAAAACTGGAGAGGTTGCCTGGCAAACCAAGCGAAGTGGAGAATTACGCGAGAATCCACAAACCCAAAAGGCCTATGCCACTCCCATCATTGCCTCGACCGTGGACGGACCCATCCTGATTTCAACGGGTGCGGATTGGGTCTATGGGTATGAGCCTTCTTCAGGTAAAGAACTATGGAAAATCAATTATGGAATTCTTGGGTTTTCTAATGTAGCCAAACCGGTGCTATACCAAGATCTTTTTATTATATCCACCGGTTTCATGAAAGGGGAATTGCATGCCTATCGACTACTCGGTCATCAAATGCCGTCTCTGGTTTGGAAATTGATCAAAGGTGCCCCCAAAAAACCATCGCCCATCGTGGTAAAAGATCGACTGTATGTGGTAAACGATGGCGGCGTGCTCACCTCTATGGAGGTCCAAACTGGAAAGGAAGTTTGGCGTTCTCGTATCGAAGGAGAGTACAGTGCCTCCCCAACCCTAGCCGGAGAATTGCTTTATTTTTCCAACCAGTCAGGTCTGACCACGGTGATCCGCCCAAGTAATTCCCTCGAAATTATTTCAGAAAATCAATTGAGGGCGGGCGGGCACATGGCCAGCTTTGCCCCTTATAAGGAAGGTTTTTTGATTCGTACCGATCACGCAATCTACAGAATCGGTACTCTGTCTTCAAAATAGATGAATTAGGGTACCGGATCCGCTCGAAGGGAAGAGAAAACCGGCCCAGATGGGGATGTGGGTAAGGTTTGGATCCAATCCCGAATCGCTTTCACTAGAGTTTCTACAACCTCTGGCTGTACTTTAGACAACTCTACCTTTTCCAAAGGATCCGCAACCAAATCATAAAGTTCGCACTTAGAAAAATCTTGATTCGCCACAAGCTTCCAATTCTCATCAACGATGGCATAGGAGAGACGACTCTGAGTCATCCTCCAAAACAATGGTTTTTTTCGGGTCTCTAGTTTCTCACCCTTAAAGGCAGCGACCTGACTCACACCGTCTGGGCGGTAGTCTGAAGGAAGGTCGATTTCAGCCAATTCACAAAATGTGGGAAGAAGGTCTACTGCAGAAATAATATTGGTTTGATCAACTTTTCCTGCCGGTATCTTACCCGGCCACCTCGCGATAAAAGGAACACCAATTCCACCTTCCATGAGAGATCCCTTATACTCTTTTCTTCCTCCAGTTATGCCCTTGGCTGCACCCAGTCCATATCCAAGACCCGTAGCCGTATCATAGGTAAGCGAAAGGGGGGTATTCGGTGCACCGCGGGCAGGACCGTTATCAGAGGAAAAAATAACCAAGGTATCATCCGTGATTCCAATTTCGTCTAATCCATTTAAAAGTTCTCCAATGCGCGTATCTGCATGTAGAAGCGTTGCTGCATAAATTGCATCCGCTTCATCTAATTCAGAAAATTCGGCTTGAAGCTTGGGATCTACATGAAAGGGGGTGTGAGGTTCATGCATCCATAAATTGATAAAGAAAGGCTTACCCAGTTCACGACTTCTTTCAATAAAAGGAAGAGCCATTTTAACATCATCATGGACAAACATTTGCGGGCCCGCACAATTAAAAGCACCGTACTCATCGATCCCATAGGCAGTAGGGAGAGGAGAATCAGGAATCATATCATTGGCCAAATGCCACTTCCCATAATGAGCGGTAGCATATCCTGCTTCTTGCAAAAAACGCGTAAGCAGAGGTGCCTGTGGATTTAACCAATCTGGCATATTCCTCTTTTGGTTCGAAGGAACCCATGCAAAATGACCATCAATTGAATATCGAGCTGGAAAGTGACCAGTCATCACCGCGGTTCGGCTTGGAGAACAAACACCGCTAGCAACGGAAAAACGATGGAAATCTGTCCCTTCGCTGGCTAACCGGTCGATATTAGGAGTCTTCAAATAGGGATGCCCATGACAGCCCAAATCTCCCCACCCCCAATCGTCCGCAAAAATAAAAATTATATTGGGGCGTTTATCACCCCAAAGCCCGCTGTATAAGCAGATCAAAAAAGAAAAAAAGACAGAAAACTTCATAGCAAACCTTAGAGAATCAAGTTTCTCCCTCCGTTCGTAAAGTCTAATTGATGATGAGAATCTTTAAGTGCATAGAGTACACTAATGGATGCCTTGGTCGATCGGACTCCAAACCTGCCAGTTTGATCGAGAGAAATTAGCCCGAATTCGTGATTTCGGGAGGCACCCTCCTTTGAGAGTTCCGTAAGTATTTTCTTTAAAGGCACGCCATCCCTTAATCTGTAGATCACTTGAGCGGCGACGGCTTGGTTTATGATATGCTCCCCTTTGCCCGTGCAGGAAACTCCTCCCACACTATCAGCAAAGGTTCCTGCAACGCTGGCACTATCACTTACGCGACCGGGAGTTTCGTTGCCAATTCCGCCTGTTGAGGTTCCTGCACAAATAATACCTTCGTCATCGAGAGCAACGGCTCCCACTGTTCCAAATTTTTCCCGGTTCCTTAATGCTTTTCGGTACTCAATAAAGCGGGACATAGTAATTGGGTCATGAAAAGGAAAACCTTTTCTTCGGGCATATTCCGTCGCCTCATTTCCGGAAAGCAAATGATGTACCTCTGCCCGCAAAGAGTCAGCGACGGATATGGGATGCTCCACATCATAAATGTTAATAACACCAGAAAAAATTCCATCCATAGAGTCCATCAATCCAGCAGACATTCTTACCCGTCCATCCTTTTGCAGCTTAGACCCTGTCCCTGCGTTAAAAATAGGATCATTTTCCAGCAAACGAATTGCATGAAGCACAGCGGCACGAGATCCTTGTTCCAACAAGGTCTCATAAGCAGGATGAATGGCTTCCTGCAAACCGATGCGATATTGCTCCTTGGTGGCTACTTTACCTTCGAGTCTGCCAGCACCACCATGAATAATTAATTTACAATTTCCCTTTCCCACGCATCAGTTCAACAGAATTTCTGCCATTTGGTCGAGCTTAAGGTCTGCCCCATTAAATACAGGAGCATCCGTGAAGGTATTTAATTCACGAATATGGAGAGGAGAGCTTGAGCAAACACCAGAAATTGCGTCAGGTACTAAATTAAACTTTGTTTTGAGAACATGGATTCCTCCCACGGCTCCAAGTGCATCTGCTGCACAAAAAATCAATTTGTGAATGCGGGAGACAATTTCTGGACACTCCAAGAGCATCGCCGTTTCACGCTGGTTAATTCCATCCGCAAATTCGACTACCAAGTAGTTTTTACTATTACTACCTAACTTACTATCCAAAGTATGGAAAACATCGAGCATTTCATCTAAGGTTAGCTTGTAGGTGGAAGGATGGCCAAGGTAAGTGAAATCAGCAAATTCTTTGGCACCTGCGTCATTCATATGCAGGATATCCTTCAGGCTAGCTGTTCCAGTCATTTTACACCCATTTACAGCATATCCCATTTGATGAAGAGCCCGACAACATGCTGCTGCGGCGAGACTTTTTCCTGAATTCATAGCGGTACCCACAACAAGGACCAATTTGGCTTTTCCTTTCTTTGCTGGGGGTTTCTTGAATTTAGGAAAGTCTCGGGTGTTTAACACTTTACCCTGCTTATCAACCAAGTACCCATGGATGCGAATCCTCGTAGGATCCTTAAGCATCGCATTTTTAGTAACAACTGTACCAATCATTCCCGAACGAGCCAAAAGATCGACATCCTTTATTAAGTCTTCCTGAATGATCCCTTCGTAATGATCCGGAGCGTAACGATTTCCAAAAACGAAAACCGCTTTGGATCCATTATGCACAGCATGTATTCGACCCGACACATTCTCCAAAGATGAATGTTGCCCAATCCGACGAATGGAGCCAAATACGAGATCTCCAGGCTCAGGAGACTTATCCAACATTTGATAACCAGCAATGGATGATTTTTGTAAACAAAAAGCAGCACTAGGAACAATGAGCCCAGCAGGGATTTTTTTCATGGGTAAAAGGGGTAAAGGATTAGATTAGGTAATAAACCTAAAATTACCCAACTTCTGTATCGTTGAAATGAGAGATGTAAAGCCGAATTGGTCGATAATTTCCGACCCCAAAAATAGGTGCGGATCGAATGATCTCATTCGATAAGAGTTTTCGTTCCGAAAGTTGCTATTTTCCCCGCATGTTTCCACTTAAGAGCCGGCTGAAAAAGTTCTTAATGCCGTTTTTTCGGTTATACATAAACACAGTAAAGCATGGGATTCCAAAATCTGTAGTACCAACAGTGACCTTCTAAACAACTTGCCCTCACCAACGAGAAAGCTCTTAATTTACGAGAGTTCAATTATATGAAAATTTTTTCTATTATCTCCTCTGCTGTTATCCTCATGTTAGCAAATTCTTTGGAGGGAAATGCCCAATCTAAACCCTATCCCACTACCTCAGAATTTGTCCCTCTTTTGAACGGGAAAGATTTAAGCGGCTGGAAAACTGAGGGGAACTGGGTAGTGAATAAAGAGGGCTGCCTGATCATCGATCCGCTACCCGAACAGACCGGCTGGAAACGGTTCAAAGACTACTTGATTTCGGAAAAAACTTATGGTGATTTCATTTTAGAAATGGAATACAAATACCCCCCGAAAGGAAACAGCGGACTTTTCTTCCGCATTGGAAACCCTCAAAACCCAGTAAACACAGGTACGGAGATCCAAATCTTAGATTGCTTTGGCCAGAAGGATGAGTCCATGACCCATCATGACCATGGGGGAATCATAAGGTTTAAAATGCCCGCCAAAAATGCTTCTAAAAGACCTGGTGAATGGAACCATCTCATTGTCTCCTGCGAAGGACATCATATCCGGGTGGGCTTGAATGGCGTGGAGGTGCAAAATGTTTACCTCGACAGTGAACCTGATGATGGACTTCCTCCCTACGATCTTTCCAAGCGACCAATGCGTGGGCACATCGGCCTGCAGGACCATGGGGTTCCCCATAGAGTGGAATTTCGTGAGCTTAAGATTCTCGAATTATAGGGTTGAAGGTACACCTCGTCCAATTCTCACCCCTTTGGGAAGATAAGGAAGCAAATTTTGCCCGGGTTGAGCACTTAATTGAGAGCAGTTCACCGGAGCCACACTCCCTAGTGGTTTTGCCAGAGGCATTTGCCACGGGATTCAGCTTGAATCTGCAGGTAACCTGTGGTGGTGAACCAGAGCAGACCCATGCCTTTTTGAGCAGGTTGTCATCCACTCACAAGGTTTGGATTATGGCTGGTTGCATCTCCCCTGATCCTAGTGGTGCCCTAGGAAGAAATGTAGCTGTTCTTTTTGATCCCGAAGGAAGGTACGTCGGGGAATACCAAAAAATGTATCCGTTCACTCCGATGGGTGAGGACAAGAAACACATGGCTGGGCAGGAACCAAAATTATTTAACATCAAAGATTTCCGCCTCTGCCCCCTACTCTGCTATGATCTGCGATTCCCCGAGTTATTTCGTACCAGTGTTAAAAAAGGAGCGAATCTTTTTGTGGTGCTGGCTAGTTGGCCTGATTCAAGAATGAGTCATTGGCATGCCTTGCTGCTAGCCCGGGCCATTGAAAACCAGGCTTATGTGATCGGAGTAAACCGTACAGGCTCAGATCCAAACCATAAATATGTGGGTGGTTCCAAAATGATTGATCCAATGGGCAAGACCCTTGTAGAAGCCGCCATGCTTGAGGAATTGGTCTCCTTCACTCTCGAGCACAGGTTTATGGAAGACTGGCGAAGTTCCTTTCCTGCCCTGCAGGATATCCGAGAAGATTTAGTTTAGTGAAAAAGGCTCAGTCAGTCGCCCAAAGCGATTTGGGCAGGTTGATCTTAGCAACAATCCGATCGATCTTACTTAGTTCTTCGATTGTAAATTCAATCTTTTTTACTGCTTTGAGATTATCCCTAATTTGTTCGGTGGTACTTGCTCCCATCAGTGCACTGGTCACGCTCTCTCTTCTGAGAACCCAGGCAAGAGCCATTTGGGCTAAGGTCTGACCACGGGCAAGAGCCAATCCATTTAACTCGCGAACGACCCGCAGGTTTTGTTCATTAACCTCATTTTTACGCAAGGGGGAAAGAGGTTGATTGAATCGACTATCCGGAGGAATGCCATCGAGGTATTTATTGCTAAGCAACCCCTGAAAGAGCGGGCAAAAGGCAATCACACCCAGACCTTCATCCAAACAAAAGGAAAGCAGTTCCTTTTCCACCCAACGATTCAGCATGGAATAGTTGGGTTGGTGGAGAACCGGAATGGACAAACCAAGTTTCCGGCAAAGCTCGAGAACCTCCCTCGTTTTACTTGTGGAATAACTGCTTATTCCCACATATAGGGCTTTGCCCTGAATGACCGCGGAATCCAAAGCGCCCAGAGTTTCCTCAAGGGGAACATCAGGGTCAAAGCAATGGGAATAGAAAATGTCAAAATATTCCAAACCAGTCCGAGAAAGAGACTGATCGAGACTTGCCAAAAGATGCTTGCGGGACCCGCCCGAGCCATAGGGCCCGGGCCACATATCATAGCCCGCCTTGCTTGATACGATGAGTTCATCACGGGGAAGATCATGTAAAATTGCTCCCACATTCCGCTCAGCGGATCCATAGGGTGGGCCATAATTATTGGCCAAATCAAAATGGGTAATTCCCCCATCAAAAGCACAACGAATCATTTCCCGCTGGCTGTTGGTCGGGGAATCTCCTCCAAAATTATGCCAACACCCCAAGCTCAACAAAGGTAGCTTGAGACCAGACGAGCCTGACCTCCGATAAGGCATACGACCATCGTACATCGATGGGGGTAGTTTCGCTGAAGTCATCTTTCAGCTAACAAAGCATGAAGGAAGAAATCAGGAATCTGCCGGTTCAGTCACCGGTTCGTCCTCGACAGATTGATCGCTCACTTCCTTTCCCTGCCCGAGGTATTCATGCACACTAAGATCGCCGACGAAAGACTCCCCTTCCCTTCGCTCGACCACATGATAACGCTCCACATATCTTTGCACCACATGGATCTTCGCATCAAGAGGCTGGACAATCAAAAGCTGCAGATGAAACTCCTTGAATAGATCGAGGAGATATTGGGAGAACTCGTCATCAGTTTTACTAAACATTTCATCGACCGCGACCAAGCGGAAGGTCTCCGTCTGCTTACCACCAACATCAATCCCGTACTGATAAGCAATGGCAGTAGCCAGAATGGTTGAGGCAAGGCGGTTTTTCTCTCCTCCAGATTTCCCTGCTGCTCCACTGTAGCTTTGTCGAAGGTTGCCCTCTTCCTTGTAAAATTCGTCGGCACGGAACTTGAACCAGTTCCGTACATCAATCACTCTTTCGGTCCAGTTCGTATCCTGCTCGAGTTCGCCAAGGAATTGTTCAACCCGGTGATAACGCTCACGACGGCGCTCATCATCGTCATCTGATTCAAGATCTCCTTCCAGTGCATGCCGACGAAGTTTTTTAAATCGACGGACTCCGTCATCCCCAGCATCTTCGATCATTAACTGGATATAGGTCTGTTCTTTGCGATCGAATGTAACTCGGGACAAATGTTCATTTAACTCATTGATCCGTTTTCGAATTCGGTCTCGATGGGACTCCAAAGCCTCACTGAAACCAGAAACTTCCTCAGGCACCTGAACTCGAAGAAGTTCTTCAAAGCGAACATGATTTTTAGCAAGGTCTTCTTCCTCGATCTGCTTGCGGACTTGTTCAAAGGATTTGTAAGTCTCATCCGTATAACCTTCTTCCAAGTCCAAAACCAGTTCATCTCTAAATGCCTGGTTTCTGCCATCTGCAATGAATCGCTGCATCGCAGCAACATTTTTATCCCGAAACTTATCTAGAGCACCTTCTAATTTCTGAATCCGGCCCTCAAGCTTGTGAGAGGCCTCACGGGCAGCCTCTTCGATATCATCCGGAGATTCTGGGGGAGCTCCAAATTCTTCTTCGATTTGTTTATAAAGACTCAGCAAAGCTTCATCTGCTTCGTCCCGAGCATCCTCTTCATTATCACCATTAATGAATTTGCTTAATCGGTCTTCCTTGCATTTTTCAAGTAAAGTACGAATGGCTTCCATTCTTGTTTCGTTTCGTTCAGCTCGGGCTTCAACCCCACCAATTCTTTGAAGAATTTGATCTCGAGCCGTTTGCACTTGATCAAGCTTTTCAACCAATTTGTCGTGTTCTTCCTTGAGTTTCTTCAAAACATCAGATCCTCCGACGATGACTCGCTCCTCCTCTTCCAAGTCTGCAATACGAGTAGAAAGGCCGAGCACATCAATATCAGAAAATTCATTTGCACATGCCTGCAACTGAACTCCTGCCCTCAGTTTTGCACGAAGAGTTTGTCTTTCAAATTCAGATTCACGAATGGAACGCCCAGCGTTATCCGATTCTTCACGCCATTTTGCGAGTGCTTCATCGAGAGATTTTTGCTTAGGACTTAGATCCCAACCAAGAACCCACGAGGATGCATCGCCCAGAAAAAAGGTGTCATCTTTCTCACGCAAAGCCCCATTAGTTTTGATTAGACCTTCTAAAGTAATTGCATTTTTAGCCTGCTCGAACTCTTTACCCCTTTGATCGAAACATAAATGAGGGAATCGTTGGTCAATTTCCCATCGCAACCATAATTGCCTAGATTTTTCGACCTCTGGGCGAACCACCAGTTTAGCGAGCAATGAATCATCGTCCGCTTTTACTTTAGAATTCCCGGTGCTTGGAGTTATAATAGCCACTCTTTCCCCAAGATGATTTTCCTCTAGAAATGCTTCTGCTTGGGGAACTAACTTGGAAGGAACTACGATAGACAGGGCAAAGGAACGCATGGCTCGCTCAATCGGACCAGACCACCTCGATTCATCTGGGACGACCTGAATAAGCTCTGCAATAAAGGGTAACTCAGCAAGATCACGGTCCAATTCAGATGCCAAAGAAGCCCGAAGCCTTGCTAAATCTAGAGGTACATTGGTATTCGCTTCCAGCAAATAATTCCTTTCATCTTCCAATGTTTCTACTCGCTCATTCGACCTTTTAAGTAGGTAGGAGACTTCAATGATTTTTTCATCGAGTTCGGCAATCTTGCCTTCCATTCTAGGTATTTGAGAATCTAACTCCCTACGTAGGGTAAGGAAATCATCTTCTTGCTTAACAAAGGAACCCTTTTCCCAAGCACTTAGATGGCGTTCAAAATTGGCCGAACGCTTACCCACAACTTCTCGCTTATCTCGCAAACGATCAATTTCTGCCCCTACCTGCTCAAGCCTACGATTTTCATCGCTATCCGAAAGTGCCCGTTCAAGGTGATTCAACTTTTCTCGGTACCGGTCCACCTCACCCCGTGCCGTTTTAAGTCGTGCACGCTCAGCTTCTTCCTGGTGCTTTAATTCATCGATCCATTCGGTTCGGCGCTCTAACTCGGCCTGGGCATAAAATGGCTCGATAGCTAGACGAATATCATCGGCATTGGTGCGCTGTTGCATAGCATCAAGAAAATGCTGATGTACGGACTTGATTTCATCCAATTGCTCAATTTGATAAGAAGCTGTTTCAATCCGACGGTGGGTGCTTCGTAAATCATCAAACCGCTCTTGTAAGGCAAGCAACTTTTCCTTCGCTCCACCATCGTCGAGCATATGCTCGCGAATAAACTGGGTAAGGTCCTTAACATCTTTGATGCAAACGGCTTGATTGAAAATCGACATGGGGGAACGAGTACCCAGATCAGCATCCAAAAAGAGCATAGACTCGAATTTTTTGTGATACGCGGTAAAGGAATCAAAAATGTTGAATCCACGTTCCTTCAGGATACGCCGAAGGTTATCCGAGTCGCCAAGTTGATTGAAATCATCCTCTATGGTGAGCTTTCTTTTTTCGACCATGTAGACCTTATCCACCTTACCAGAAGGTAAACACCAAAGGACTTGGGCAATGGTTACCTCAGACTGATAGGCTTCATTGAAGAAATGAGCCAATAACACAGTGTAAGTCTCCCCGGGTTTACGGAGGGTTTCCTTTCGACCCTGACCCGTGGTGGAGTCGTGGATTTCAGAATATGCACCCAATACATAGTCGCGCTCATTTCTTTCCCGACTACCCGCCTGGCTAGATGCCACATTGTAATTACGTACTCGGTTGGGAACCAACAGGGTAAGAAGAGCATCTACGAGAGTTGACTTACCCGAACCATTTCGGCCGGTAATCATGGAAGTTCTTCCATCTGGTCGAATGGTGTAAACCTTCTCATGAAAAGTTCCCCAGTTTAAAAGGGATAATTCATGCAGACGGTAGCCTGCAGTTGATTTATCGGGTGTAAATTCTAATTCAAGTTGTGATTCAAGCATCATCTTCCTCCATTTCTTCTTCTACTTCCGGAGCCCTTCTCTTGATTTGATTTTTAACTTCAGTCAACTTTTCAGGAGGAAGCTTCGCCTTTATAATTCGTTCCACCCTGTAGAGACCTTCGTCTTTATCGCGCACTTTTTTTATGATCCCCCACTCTTCAAACTTATTGATTAAACCAGATATTTGTCGGTGGACTTTCTTTTCGTCATGAAGTTCAGGATAATACGGAGACATTAACTCAATTAAATCCAGGCTCGAACGATATAAATGATCACCTTCCTCTTGGTTTTGCTCGAAGCGCATCAACTCTTCTCGCAGTAAAACCATAAAAATAGTCTGATGGTAAGACAATCTGGTTCGCCGGAGTACACGAGGTAATGGAGCAGATACACTTTCATCCCAGTTCTCATCTTCTGCTGAATCCTCATCCTGCTGCCGAACATAAGCGTAGCCAGCTGAGTCATCGCGAGCGACATCCATGCCCATTTCATGAAAGTGTGCCTTGATCTTTTCCCACTCCGCCCCCAGCCGGCTCCAGAGATCTAAATCTTCCTGATAAATAGGTCCGTTCAGTAAGCGTACAATAACATGGCGATGAGTAATAGATGCGTTCATAGACGATTTCTTTGAAAAATTAATTGTTGTACTTCGACAAACCTAGGCTGTGCAGGACGATTTAAATCTATTTGGATAAGCTGATCTAAGAGAATTTCATGTTTTGGATCTTCTCCGGCAATCACACGATAACAGACAATTTCTACAACTCCTCTTTCTAATGGATACCGGTCCACCATCTCAGATAAAGTTACTTGCTCCACATCTTCCAGTGTCTCAGAAACTCGCGTACGATATTTTTTTAAATCCAAAGGCTCGCCCACCGACCCAAGAATTTCATTCATCCAATCAGAATCGCTGGTTGTGGCAGGCTGAATCTCTGCAAAAGTTTCGATTGCTTTGGGTTCCCAAAATTCCGCTTCCATTAAGGTAAAAAACTGGGGGCGAATCTCGATCTCAAACTCCCAATCATCCAAGGACATCTCTCGCAAGCGATAGGCATATGAGCGAATCTCAGCCAAGGTTTCTCGGACTTGCCGACCGCTTCCGCCTGCATGATCCCCAACTACCTGACGAAGTTTTCTACTAATTCGTCCGTATGCACCATGGGCAGAACTCGCCTCCCCAAAGAGACGGTCTCCCAAATTTGAGAATACTTTCTGAGGGTCAAGTCCCCTTCTGCGGGCAATATCAGAAGTCTGCTCAGCTAAATTACGAAATTGGCGAGCCAAGGCTGGACTCGTCATCATTTCACGAAAACCAAAATAGCTCTTACCTTGGTCACAAGAGCGCAATGCTTCATCCGCATCCAAAACATGCTCAACAATATCACCCTTCGATGCTTTTCCCTGAGCGTACAGGTTGGAGATGTCACGGGCATGATCCCGAAAGAACTCCTCAATAGCTCTAAAATCAGACAGGAAATGGTCTACCAAATCAGATAAATCATAAACTTGGTCCCGAATGATATCCTCTCCAAAAATGGGAGCCTCCCCAGTTTCCTGAATTCGTTTGATCTCCTCATCAATCTCATCTCTTTTCCGGGCCAGTTCCTGAATTCTGGCCTCAGGGTCTGAGTTCACTCCATTACTCAGTTCCTGCATCTCTTTGAGAATTCGATTAAATCGAGATTCAGTTGTTGCATAACCACGATGTTGCATAGCAAGCAGATCATTAAGCCAACTTAGAGCCTTTTCGGAGTGCCTGGTTAACCGGAAAACAAATTCTTCTCTTTCTTCATGGTATGTTTTGGTAAGATATCGATGTTCTTCATCACACCACTCATCCAAATATTCCTGCGGGCTACGCTTGGGAGCTTCTGTATCCTCTAATTCGCGAATTTCCTCAATATGTTCGGCTAGGGTCGCAGATAGTTCTTCTTCGGATGCTTCAATGACTCCCCATTTTTTAAAAGTCTTGAAAAAGAAACCAGCAACGAAAGAGCCCAACCTTCCACGCATGAGACGCAAAGCTGGAGACTCTTCAAAGAGATGTATAAAATCCTCATCCATAGGTTAACACAATGTATCCATACGGAAAGAGTGGAAGGCATTTCATGAACGTCAAAAGGAAGTTATCCCCATAAGAAATGCCTTGTTAAAAACTATACTTTAGAAAATGTCTTCGTTAAAAATAGTCGAAGGATGTGAGAGTTATCCTCCTCCAAAACCCATTTAAGAAAATGGATTTTGGATACGAATGATTCCCTTTTCCGTTTGAAGATAAAGCCACTCTTGATGGGAACGCACCTGAGTACATAGAGCCGGTAAATCAATTTTTCTAATCATTCGATCTTTTGATAAATTGAAAAAGAGAAGTTTTCTTTTATTTCGAATGATCACCGCAAGTAAATTGGGTCGATTCTTCAGAATATCAATGGAAATGGGCTCATCATCGAAGCTTGGTAGATGTATTAAATCCCAACTTGAATCGATGTAACCCTGTTGACTTAGCTCAAAAACGATAACCCGATTAGGTGCTGACTCTGCGACTAGGAGTCTGTCTCCTCTGTGGTTCATCGAAATGTCATTGGGACGAACTAAATCTTCATTCAAAATCTCCAACTTCCCTATCTTGGGGTCAAATTTGTAAATAGTCGCGGCATTGGGAGTTCCGATAAAAATTTGATTTTTCTCGTTTCCAACTAAACCCTTAATTCTGGTAAACCGATATCCATCATAGGAATCAGCTAAGTTTTCAAGCTTTCGTGCATCTTCTGAGATACGCAAAATTTTACCAGTTGTGGATTCTGCCACAATCAATCTGCCCAGGTGATCAGTCCATATATCATCAATTTGAAGGGTTTTCGAATTTTCGACTTTCAACCATTCGTTCAAGTTTATGAAGATAGTGACATTTTCCGGATCACTTAGTTTTGCTTTTCGAACAATAGATTTATCTCGGAGATCCACAAAATAGATTGTCCCATCTTTGGTTATAGAAAATGATCCACCTTCTAAAAAGAATGGGGGTTGAATCTTAGGATTTGGAGAGGCTTTTTTAACCCCTGAAGCCTTGAGAACATCCTGGGGTTCATGGTGGTTTGAAGAGCTCAAGCAACCCCCTAATGCAAGAATGAAGATTAAAAAAAGCGTCTGAGTTAAAATCATTTTTCAAGTGTTTACTTTTATAGAAAACAGTGGGTCACAAAAGAGGTTGAGTTGATTCCTTTCAAAACAAAAGTGAGGTTTACAGAAAGTTAATATATTTAAGCATGAAAATGGAGATAGGAAAAATTGTTCGAAGGATCTTACAAGCTGAGTCTATTTTAATTGGGGCTGGTGCGGGTATGGGGGTTGATTCTGGATTACCTGATTTCAGGGGGAAAGAAGGGTTCTGGAGAGCTTACCCGCCCTTAGCTGACCTAGGTTTACAATTTGAGGAGATGGCAAATCCAAGATGGTTCCATGAAGATCCCACTTTAGCATGGGGATTTTATGGTCACAGATACCAACTTTATAAATCAACAAGACCTCATAAAGGTTATGAGATTTTAAAAAAATGGATCCAAAGCCTTCAGATTCCCAGTTTTATCTACACCTCAAATGTAGATGGACATTTTTCTAGCACAGGTTGGAGAAATCAAACTCTGGAGTGCCATGGGTCTTTAATGCATTTACAGTGCCTTGAAAATTGTGGGCAAAGTCCTTGGATTGCACAAAGCAGTATAAAGCAGAAAATTCAAGTTTGTATGAAAACACTGCGATGTAAATCTGCACTTCCGAGCTGCCCAGGTTGCCATAAATTAGCAAGACCCAATATTCTGATGTTTTCTGATTTTTACTGGGATCAGTCTAGGACATCTCAACAAGAAAAGGCACTAGAAAATTGGTTATCCATAAATGGGAATCAACAACTCTTCGTAATTGAAATTGGAGCAGGGATAACCATACCTACGGTACGTTCATTTTGTGAAAAAACTAAAGAGTTCTATGATTGCGAAATGGTCCGCATCAATCCTAGGGATTATCATTCACCGTCTGGTGTTGAAGTTCTTCCTTTGGGAGCATTGGAATCTCTCCAATTGCTCGATTCTGAAATCTCAAAAGTCTTGAGGTGAAACTTCCCGTTACTCAACCGTTACAGATTTAGCTAAATTTCTTGGCTTATCTACATCTAAGCCACGTAAACGAGCGAAATGGTAAGCAAACAACTGCAAGGGAATATTAGCCAAAATAGGTCGAATTACCTCATGAGCAACTGGTAGCCGAAATATATCGTCCGCTGCGCCTTCGGGTATCTCAATATCCTCAGGAACAAATGCGATCACTGGTCCTTTGCGAGCTTTGACCTCCTGCATATTTGCAATGGTTTTAGCAGACAACTTGGTTCCTTCGACTAAAAATATAGATGGACACTCAGGGTTAATCAAGGCAATGGGCCCATGTTTTAGCTCTGCAGCTGGATACCCCTCCGCATGGGCATAGGATATTTCCTTAAGCTTAAGAGCCCCCTCTAAGGCAACTGGGTATAGACTTTGTCGACCGAGGAAAAGTAAATGCTCTGCCTTGCTGTATTTAACAGCCAGTTCACGAATCTCCTCTCCTTTTTGTAAAACCTCAGCGATTAAGTCCGGCATTCCCAATAGTGCCTCAACGAGATTTGAACCGTCAGTTGGTGATAAATCTCTCATTCGGCCAAGTGCCAACCCCAACATCGCACAAAGACATACTTGGGAAGAGAATGCTTTGGTAGAAGCAACTCCAATTTCTGGACCCACTCTTTGATAAACTCCACCATCTGTCTCTCGGGCCAAAGAAGATCCCACAACATTAGTAATCCCAAGAGTAAGTAAACCTTTTGTTTTCGCCTCCCGAACGGCCTCTAATGTGTCTAAGGTTTCGCCCGATTGGCTGACAGCAATAACAAGGGATCTTCCAGACTTCGGAGAATTCCTGTACCTGAATTCTGATGCATGTTCAACCTCGACCGGCACCCGAGCCAGTTTCTCAATTAAATACTCGGCTACCATACAAGCGTGTCGTGCTGTTCCACAGGCAACAAAAACAATCCGATCCACATTTCTTAACTCGTCTTCATGGCCTTCCAAGCCGCCTAACTTTGCAGTTGTTCCATCGTCCCCAAATCGACCACGAAGAGTGTTTTGAAGAGCATGGGGTTGCTCAAATATTTCTTTTTCCATGTAGGAGCTAAAATCACCAAGCTCAACTTCCTCTAGAGTCTGATCCAAGGGCTGGGCAACTGCTTCACTTACATGACCTTGTTGGTTCGTAATTCTGAACTCCGATCCTTGTAAAATCGCAAGTTCACCGTCTTTCAGGAACACCGCTTCCTTGGCTCGCCCAACAAATGCAGAAGCATCACTAGCAATAAAGTTGGCATCTTCTCCGATTCCCACAACCAAGGGTGATCCCCTCCGAGCTCCAATCATCATTTCTGGATTATCTAAACAAAGAACAGCAATTCCATAGGCTCCACGGGACTCACTTAAAGCTGTACTTACAGCCTGAATAAAGCTGTCGGAGTTTGGGGAAAGTGTCGAGTAATGATAGGCGATCAGATTACATAAAACCTCGGAATCTGTTTCTGATGAGAATTCAATTCCCTTGTGGAGCAGAGACTTTTTGAGAGAGGAAAAATTTTCAATGACTCCATTATGCACTAAAGCAAATTTTTTATCATAACTTAGATGCGGATGCGTATTCGAAACCGTGACCGCCCCATGCGTCGCCCATCGGGTATGGGCAATTCCCAAAGAAGATTGGCTTCCTTTTCCTTGAAGAACATTGGCTAAGTTCTCAACACGGCCTGTTTCGCGTGCTAGGGTAAAAACATCCCCGTCATGAAAAGCTACCCCTGCAGAATCATATCCACGATACTCCAAACGACGCAATCCATCGATTAAAGGTTCTTGGGCAACCCCACTTCCTAAATATCCGACTATTCCACACATAGTCTTATAGATAAACTAATTAGCTAATGATTCAAGGAGATGTTTTTTAATGTGTATTATTTGGAAACCCGTTTACTCATGAAAATGTTGGACTATTTTAGGATCATAACCAAAAGTTTCGCCCATGTTCCAAAGATCTTTCTATTGGCTAAGTATTCTTTTAGGAGTGATGAAAATTACCTTGGGAGAGCAGCAGTTGCCCCGCCCCAGTTTTCTTATCTGCATATCAGAAAGTCATGCGGCAAAACTATGGGGTCCTCTTAACCAATTTGGTTCAGAACTCGACCCAACTCCAAATTTGAGTATGGTTGCACAGCAAGGGTTTCGTCATTTTTCGGCTTACTGCACAAACGCAAATGTCGGAAAATCTGCCCACAGTCTTCAAACTGGTAGGACTAATCATTCTAACTTGGATCATTATTCTGAGCCTAATTACCTAGGGAAGCACTTTGAGGAACTAGGTTATGACACTGCTATTTTTGGTAAATGGGGATGGGATAATTCCCCTAATCAATTGGGCTTTTCCAATTGGGGCACGCTCGAAGACGAGGATATTTTTTACAACCCAAAGATAAACACTCCTCAAGGAACGACCCTACTGGAAGGCCACACTACTGATATTATCACAGATTTAGCCATTCAATGGTTGGAAGAAGGACGGGAAGACCAAAAGCCATTTTTCCTGCTCCTTGTATATCAGGGCACCCAAAGACCTTGGATTCCCCCTATCAGGATGATTGAAAAATTTAATGATGAGTGGTTTGAAGTTCCTGAAACCTTCTTTTCTGATTTTTCTACTCGGACACCCTCAAACAAATATCAGGATATGAATATCGTCCAAGACTTGGACAACATAAATGACCTGTTCTTAAAAGGATGGTTCGAGCAAAATGCATCTGAAGTAAAATCCTCTATTTTGGCTAAAAATCTAGAACGGATGAATGATGAGCAGGATTCTGCATGGAAACTTTCCTGGAAACCTCAAAATGAGGCTTTTGCACGAGAATCCCATAACCCTGAGTCTCTGGCAGTTTGGAAGTTTCAAAGGTTCTTTAAGAACTACCTCAGGTGTATTTTTACAATCGATGAAAATATTGCTCGTATTTTTGATAAATTGGAAGAGGCACCCAATCATTCAACTCATTTTATTTATACCGCAGAAAGAGGCCGTTTTTGTGGCGAATTCGGATGGTTCGGTAGCCAATGGATGTATGAACCCAGTGCAAAGATTCCATTTATATTTTCTAGTATAAATGCTAAAAATAAGCCCTCCCTAGATCCTGAAAAGATTTTCCTCGATACTGATCTGTATCCATTTATCAAAAGGTTATCAGCACCTGAAACCCCTACAGAATCAAGGAATCGTAAAAGTAAGAAGGAAAAATCCCTTTTTTTTACCCAGCATACCTATCCAAATCCATATCGAGTCACTCCTCATATCGGACTTCGCCAAGGACGCTATAAGATCATTTATTACTACCCATTTAATGAATGGGAGTTTTACGACCTAGAGAGCGACCCGCACGAAAAAGAAAACCTGTCCAACAACACATCCAAAATAGATCTTTTCCATGCCTTCAGGAAAAAGCTTATGAACACAGCCAAGTCTGAAAACATTGAGCGATATTATGATGAGTTTTCTGAAGATTGGCGAAGAGAGCAAAGAAGCCCCAATAAGAAATCGAGATAGTTCATTTATTTTTCAATAGCAGTTACCAAATGAAAGGGATTATTTCCCATTAATCCCTTTTTACATTCCATCCTCTACTATTTTTTGATTTTCTGCAGTCATCCATTCAAAAATATTCCACCTCTTAATCAAAACTCGATACCTGGAGGAGTGAGGTTTGTATAAAGGTTCATAGTCCGTGTAAAATGCTGTGAGTAAGTTTCCTTGTTTATCGATACTTACAGTTGAAGGGTATCCTAGATCATTTGCTTTTGGACCACATTGATGAATCGTCCAGGGCGGTAACCATGTCTTGCCACTATCCAAACTAATACGAGCAGCAAGACCCATCAGTCCTCGATTTCTTAAGCCGTAGGTCATCAGCAAGCAATTTCTCCCTACCTTAATTAAATCTGCTGGATGTTGCATGGGTAAGGTCACGGCTCCTTTTTCAACCCATCGTTTTGTCTTACAAGAAAACTCACAAATCTTCACATGGTGATCCACATGTGTGCGCACAGCTGCAAGTATAGTACTTTCTGTGAGAGAACATAATGCCACTTCGTTGGAGTCATTATTTCCAAGCTTATAATACCTGTCCCATGTCCAACCATCATCGTGAGAAAAACAGACCCAAGATTCGGAGGCCTTGCCCCTGCCCTGGCTGCGATAACATGCATAAACCAAAGTATTATTTCCGACTGAAATAATCCTTCCAAAAGGAATCGTGTTCCTCAATTTTTGGGGGATCTTAGGATCTTGATTTTCTGTCCAACTTAGTCCGCCATCCGAAGATCGAGAAAGCCACTTTCCAGCAAAGCCAACAAACTTTTGGTCGTTTAATAAGAAACCACTACTAAAACAGAGTAGATCACTATTTTGAGCTATACCCACGGCCAAATGCATTCGATTACCGTTGGCAGGCCGTTGGGAAACAATCCCAGCTTTCGCCCATTTTCTCTGCTTCGACTTTTGAATCGAACAAACTAAATCACCTTCTAATAGACCATGACTAGGTGCATTGAAGTATACGCAAATTAAATCTCCGTTTTCTAATTTGCTGAGATTTGGCCACCCACAGGCATTTGTTGCAACTACAGAAAGATCAGTCTTAGGCATGAATGGCTCTATGATTTTTGATCTTTCAGGAGATTACAAAATTGAATAAAGGATTGGGCTTGTTCTAGTAACCGATTTGCAAAGTCTGGATCCGTGACTCCAGATGAAGGATCAATCACCCTATGAGCAAAAGGGATAAAAACACGCTTAGGAAAGTTATGTGCATTTCGGTAAGAAAAAACCTGCATTAAATGCTCGATGGGTCGGAGGGCCCCAAATTGCCCAGCAGCAAGCCCGATGTAGCAAATGGGACGATTTTCAAAGCTCTCAGGAAAAGGAAGATGATCAATAAATAACTTCAAAGCACCAGGCATGCTTCCATTATACTCAGGCGTGATGAGAACCAATCCACTTGATTTAACTATACGTTGAGTAAATCCTAAAACAGCCTCAGGTTTTTCACTGTAAGCATCTGGGGAGAAGGTTTCCAGGGGAAGCTTAACCAAATCGATTATTTGAGCGTCCGCTCCTATATCTTGGTAAATTTTCAACAACCATTCAGCCAAAACGGAAGAATTACTATTTCTTCGATTCGTTCCAACTATGATTTCGATCATTTGCAATGAATCAGCCTTCGATAAACTGAAAGAGAGATTCGAAATTGGTTGTTACATGAATATCTGGGTATTCAACCGTGATTGATTTAGGTGGATTATAAAATGCACACCGATCAGCGGCTAACAACATACCAAGATCATTGTAACTATCTCCTGCTGCCGAAACTCTGAAATTTAGCTTTTGGAAATACTGCACGGATTTTCTTTTGTGATCAGGTATTCTAAATTTCACTTTTTCAATACGACCAGACGAAGTGGTTTCTAATTCATGACAAAAGAGGGTTGGGTGACCTAGCATTTTCATTAAAGGAAGGGCAAACTCTCGAAATGTATCTGATAGAATCACCAATTCCCGATTCATCCGGACCTTGTCTAAAAACTCTTTGGCACCAGGAAGGGGATCCATGGACGCTATGACATCCTGAATCTGAAATAAATTTAGATTATGTTTATTGAGAATATCTATCCGGTAATCCATGAGTTTACCGTAATCTGGCTCATCTCTCGTAGTTCGTTTCAACTCATCGATGTTGGTAGCTTCAGCAAAAGCTACCCAAATTTCAGGAATGAGTACTCCCTCAAGATCTAGGCAAACAAGATCCATTTAAATTGGATAATTGATCGATTAAGGCAAGGAGGTCTCACCCATTAAATATCGATCACACTCCCTGGCAGCTGCCCTTCCCTCATTGATAGCCCAAACAACCAAGGATTGTCCACGCCTCATATCGCCAGCGGCAAAAACTCCGTCTAGATTTGTCGAAAACCGACCGTATTCTGCTTGAACATTAGAACGGCTATCTCTATCCAATCCAAGTTCTTCTGCGATCGTATCCTCCGGGCCAAGAAAGCCCATCGCTAAAAAGGCAGCTTGGGCTGGAATCTCACGTTCACTTCCTTGTACTTCGACTGGAGAATACCGACCACTTTCTTCTTTCCATTCGATGTCACAAATTACTAATCCTTTAAGATTTCCATTTTCATCCCCAAGAAATCTTTTCGTCATAGTTAAATATTTCCTTGGATCCTGACCAAATACCTCTTTGGCTTCTTCTTGACCATAATCCAACTTATAAACCTTAGGCCATTCAGGCCATGGGTTATCAGATGCTCTTTCTTCCGGAGGTCTGGGCATAATCTCTAACTGGGTGACGCTGGTACAGCCATGCCTCACCGAGGTACCCACGCAATCGGTTCCAGTATCACCTCCCCCAATCACAACCACATCTTTGTTTTTGGCTGCAGTTTCAAAAGAGGAAACATCCTTGAGTTCTAGCAAGCCTTGGGTGTTAATCGTTAGGAATTCCATAGCGAAATGAACTCCCTTTAAATCTCTTCCCTCAATCGGTAGATCTCTGGGCTTAGTTGCTCCACAACAGAGAATTACGGAATCATAATCGTCGATCAATTTTTGGGCTGGGATATCTTTGCCTATCTCTGTCGAAACAACAAAATCAATTCCTTCAGCAGCCATTAAATCGACCCGTCTCTGCACCACTTCTTTCTCTAACTTCATGTTAGGG